>JAFACO010000231.1 GCA_023425485.1 Bacillota bacterium | reverse complement strand
TAATACGGTAATATTTAATTCGCTATTCCTATTCACACTTAGGTTCTTAGGTGAAGCAGAAATACTGACAATTTCTTTACTACAGATAGGACATCCAGGATCAGAACCATCCTCGTTGATCCCATATTCTGTGGAACAGACAGGGCATATCTTATTATCTGTAACATTGACAAGCACTGCTGTTATAAACCCATCATAGATAATCTTTACACTCTGATAACCGATCAAATAAGCATCGTAGTTGCTTGTCCATCCACTAACAATTCCTTTTGTACCATTTTTAAAGGTAGCTGTTACAGTCAGCTCCAATCCTTGTCCTCTTACTACTTTTAATTCTTCTGGTGCTGCACTTATGCTGGTTATTGTATCTGCACATACCGGACAACCCTGATCCGTATCATTTTCATCCAAATCATAGATAGTGCCACAGTTAGGACAAAGGCTTGTCAGAACGGTTACTATAATTTCTATGTTTTGGGTCTTTGAGATGTTATTCTCGGAATATTTTACAATGACGTTTTGTGTCCCTAGTTTTGTATTGTCAAATCCGTTTAAAAGATATCCATTCTCCAGTACCTCACTGGTATCATCATCATATAATGCTGTCACAGTAATTAATGGTTGTGAATATCTAGTTACCGATAGACTACTTGGCGATGCCGATATGCTTACTAAGTTTCTCAATATAACATCAACCTCCACATTGCAAGTCCTGGTACCTGTGGTTCTTGCATTTCCAACTAAGCCGTTATAGGAAAGTGTTACAACTTGATTACCTGCTTGATTGGAATTATAGCCAGATACACTACAGGAAACAGTTCCTGTAGTACCATTCAGGTAGGTTGCTGTTGCTGTGGTAATTAGTGTCTCTCCGTTATGTATCGTTTGTGTTGGGTTTGTTGCAATAATTGAAGTTACTACCCTATCACAGATAGGAGTTGTGTCGATGTTGCTGTAACCACAGTTATATCCAGTGGATGACCCACAACCTAAAGAATAAGACGTAGATGTACCAGATATTCGTCCTGAGCCACCGCAGGAGGAACAGGAAGTAGTAGAATGAGCTCCATAAGATGTTGAAGAAGTTAAATGGCCACAGCTCCATACTTTTGATGTTACCAATGTAGCTCCGCAGATATTACATTTCGTCCAAGAAACATTTGCACTGGGATACCCTTTACATACAGAGCAGTAGGTTTCTCCATTGGAGTAATACTGAGAATCTGATCTGCTGCTTCCACCCGAACATGACCTTCTTCCTGAACCACTACAGGTACTACAAGTATAGGAATATGGCGTATCCACTCTTACGGTATAACATCCACCATACGAAGAGGAACTACCACTATGCGCATGGTAGGTGCAACCGCTGGCTGTATGATTATGACCTACATAGCAATTTGCTGTATGAGTATGTGTCGCTAATAGGGTAAAACCTGTATTAACCTGTGTTGTCTTGTTTTCCTTTAAACTAGATAAAGGGGGCAATACGAAAACTTCCTTCGTATGTTCATATGATTGTTCATCTATAGGTTTATGTAAACCTTCCTGTGAATTTTTATGAACAAGTTCTGTGTTTCTATTACTTGCAGATTTAACACCGTATACTGGTTGAGACACCTGGAGATCAACCTTATAATGCTCACCCGTACTCGATAAATCATCTAATAATTCATTGTATTCATTTATAGTAAAATACCCTTGTTGCCTGGCAGTATCGGTAAATTGTCTTGTTCTGTATTTAATAATACTACTAGATACTTCCCCTTGATTCTGCGCTATGTACTGCAATGGAAAAATAAAAATCAATATAACTGTTATGAATATTGCTACTATCCTTCCTGTTGTATCCATGTATTCGTATCCTTATCAATTTATTGTATTTCTTCCAGGAGTTTTTGACAGAAAAAAACTTCTCCTTCAAATGCGTAAGCTTTTGTATTCTTAATAAAAATCTTTTTAAATTTTTCCTTTTCCTGTTTATTTTTATTAATATTACAAGCAGTTTTAACTCTCTGAAAGTTAATATCCCCTTTCCCTTTTAAATAATCTTCTAGCTCCCTATCTTCCGTAAATGGTTTATTTTCTATCAGTGTAAGAAACATTTTTTCTGCAGTAACAATATCACGTATTAACTTAGGTCCTTTATCATTTACTATATTAAAATCCATCAATGATTTTTTCGCTTTATCCCAATCCTTATTATCCATATAATAATAGCACTCAAGTATTTTGTGATACCCAATAATAGAATTCGTTAGATTTTCTCCATTAGGAACAACATACATTTCCTCAGGAAGTTCTTTATAAGTTAACCCATTCATTAAGTTTATAGCTATTAAAAGTTGGGTTCTGTTATATCCTCTAGCACTTCTGTTTTTTAATTCTTTTAAGGAAGCTCCGTCACTTAGTTGAATACATGGTAATATACTTATAAATGCCATCCCATATCCATAAAAAACAAATAATGATAACCCAACAATATTCAGAAAATTTTCAATATATTTATTAATTATAATTAGTACAGCTATACTTGCTGTAATCGTATTCATTATTATTCCACCTAAAGTGATTAACTTATATCTGTAATCAACCTTTTCAGGTGGATACATTAAGCATTGTCCTAAGGAACCTTTTAACCTGTATATTCTAAAAATCAATCTATTTCTATTTTTTACTATGGTAAACCCAAACAAACGAAACGATATAAATTTATATCCGGATATTAACCCAAAGATTAAATGGCCCACTTCATGTATTATTATCTGGGCAACAAATGTAAAGTATAGGAAGAGTAACATACCTATAAATTCAACGTACATTTACTTATTCCTTTCCGTTAATTTCGGTATAAGTAATAAATATAATTTCTCCATTATCGTTATACATATAACTCTTTTTATAGTTGGCGTTTACTATTTCATAATTTTGAAGTTCTTCTGGGTCATAGGAATTTCTTTCAATAACAATATCATTTATTTTTATATTGTAATCTAATTCATTATATAGTGTTGCTATTAGCTCCCCATAAGATATGATATCCAAGTGATCTCTGTTTTCTTGCTCCAACATCTCTTGCTCTTTATAACTTTCTCTTAGAATAGTAAGTGTTTTTCGATACTCTGCAGCATTACTTAATAGTGAGTAAACACCAATGCAAAAAATAAATGCAGAAAAAGCGAGATATATAATATTGTTAACCTTCAACATATGGTCATCTTATCCTTTCCCTACAGTTGTTATAGCCGACAGTGAATTAGCTAATATACTCAATTCCTTATTTTTGTACAAACTCTACGCCCAGAATCACTTCATTTTCATTTTTTATGACTTCCCCACGAAAGAGACCGGTTGGCTTTATATAATACTCTGAATTAGTAAAATCATAGAAGTAGTCAATATATGCTCCATTCGTATATGTATTTTCAGAATTATTCGTTTTAACACTAATATAAATTTCTCCTGTCTCACCCTCAGAATAATCACCTAAATATTCTTTGATAAAATTAATTACTTCCGAGCCTTGAACCTCTAGCTTCTCAAACTTTGTAATTCCACTATCTTTTATGTCATTGTTTAACTTAGTAATTTGCTCGTTAGCAGAGAAAGCTAACTCCTTGCCTGTATTCATGGCAGTAAACCCTATCCACACAATTACACAGGTAATAATTGTTGAAGCTGCTAATATTAAAATGTACGTAGCCTTTTCAATATTGTTAACTCTCATCGTGTTCCTTTCTTATTTTTGCTCAAACCTCAGGCAAACAATATTTCCATTTACACCTTTATGCGTAGTACAATTGAAATTAGCCATTTCATTTATAAACGCATATTCAGCCCTCTCACTAGGAGCTTCCGTATCGGCTCCTTCTTTATTCAAGCTAAAATCATTATGGTCATAAATATAATTATAAGATCTTGATGAACCGTCCAGTGTTACTACTTCGTTTGAAACAAAATAATCGTTATCAACCATTTTC
>JAFACO010000204.1 GCA_023425485.1 Bacillota bacterium | reverse complement strand
CCTGAACATCGTTGTATCCGACGTGTATGGCATAGCAACTGCTAAAGTATTTGAAGAAGTTCATGGTATTCCTTTTATAAGCACTGCCTTTCCTATCGGTGCAGACGCTACAAAACAATTTCTGCAGGCAGTTTCAGAAGCCCTTCAATTGGATGTGTCTATCACAGAAGCCGTATGGGCGGAAGAGCAGCGAATTTATTATAACTATTTAGAACGTCTTGCGGATATCTATAACGATATAGATTTACAACGTTATGCAATTGTTGTAGGTGATAGCAATTATGCTCCTGCCATCTCTCGTTTTCTGGCGGATGAACTCGGTTGGCTTCCTGAATTAACGGTTATCACTGATTTCTTGGAAGATCAGGAAAAGGATGTGCTGCTGTCCCGTTTTGAGCAATATGAATCTGGCATAAGGCCTAGCGTTAAATTTAACACTGATACCTCCTCGGTTAAAAAGTATGTCACGCAAGTATGGCCCAGAAATCATAATCGTCGATATTATGATTCTTTTACCCCAACTGTAGTGGTAGGCAGCGTATTCGAACGAGATATTGCCAATGAATTTGGATTTCCATTATTAACTGTAGGTTATCCGGTCACTAACCGGATTGTACTTAACCGAGCATATTCAGGTACCACAGGAGCCCTAAGCTTTGTCGAAGATCTCCTTGGCATTCTGGTAGCTGGAAGATAGGAGGTATACATGGATTATTTAAAAGCTAAGTCTGCTCCTGCCAGAGAAGATCGTTTAAAAACAAATATCGCTTTTGGTGGAACCTGTGGAGAGTTAAAGGGTTGTGCGAAAGGTGGCTGTTTTTCCGGTAATGGCTGTCTTAATCTTGCTGGAAGGCGTTTCTCACAAACACAGGGCTGCCAGTTTACCTTAAGCTTAGCAATTCTAAGTACCCTTCGAAATGCTGTCATCGTCATGCATTCTCCAATTGGCTGCGGCGCTTGCAGTATCAGTAGCGTGGGAGTTAATAAATCCTTCAAGCAACTACGTGATCCTGTGGCTGAAGGTGTAATTTGGCTAAGTACAAATCTCGACGAATCAGATGTTATCGGTGGTGGAGAACGTAAACTAAGAGACGCTATTTTATATGCTGATAAGGAGTTTCGACCAGAAACTATTATTGTTGCAAATGGTTGTGTCCCTGCTTTAATTGGTGATGACATTGACAGTATCCTATCTGAGCTTCAAGAGCAGACAGCTGCTCTCCTTATGCCTATTCATTGTGAAGGCTTTAAAACCAAGGTGATGGCAACCGCTTATGATGCGGTCTATCATGGCATTTTAAAAAATTATATAAGAAAGCCAGAACATAGGTTACGCCTAGTGGAAACAGAGCTTGAGGACAGGATTGAACAGTATCGTATCAGTCGTAATGTTAATGTATTAAATGTATCTTCCATGAGCAGGGCTGATGAACTGGAACTCCAACGATTATTAAATGCAATCGGTCTTACAGTTACCTTTATCCCCTGTTATGCAAAGCCAGAGGATTTCTCCTACTCACTGGAAACCTCTTTAAATATCAGCATCTGCGGTACCCATGATGATTACTTTGTAGAACATTTAAAACAAAAATATGATATTCCATTTCTGATTGATACCATCCCAATTGGCAGGAAAAATACGGATCGATGGTTATTAAATATCGCACATTATTTTGGTCTTGAAGAAGAAGCACAAAGATTAATTACTTTAGAAAATGATATTCTGTCAGAAAGTCTTGTTCCTTACCGCGAACTTTTTAAAGGAAAAAGTGCCTTTCTCTCTGGCGGAGAAGTTCGTATTGTTGCTACTGCGGAAATTCTGCAAGATCTAGGTTTTAAAATTGTTGGCTTTAAAGCATATCATTTTGATCAGTTCATAGAGCCAATTTTTGAAGCCTTGGAAGATATCGATGATGTAGTAATTAATGTAGCAACCAATCAACCCTTTGAGCAGGCTAATTTGATTAATCGCATAAAACCTGATATCTTTGTCACACATACGGGCGGTAATAACATCTCCGCAAAACACGGCTTACCCATTCTTCCCCTCTTTGGTCCCAGCTATAATTATCTTGGGTATTCCGGTACTTTTGAAGTAGCAAGAAGACTCGGAAGAATACTTCGTAATTCTCAGTTCAATAAAAGACTTTCTCTTCATACAAAGCTACCCTTTAAAACGGATTGGTATGAGAAAGATCCTTTTAGCTATATTAAGAACCAGGATGTGGTCTAGTAGTGCGTTCGATAAGTTCTCTTATTGTTAAATACTCAAACTTTGCAGTTTAATAATTTGTTATTTGCTTTTTTACTGCGAAGTCTGAGTTAACTTCACTAGCAATTATACAAATATAGCCTGTAGATATTCTTTGCTTTACAAAAGGCTATTGATACATAAAAGAATACGAGGTGAACTATGAATAATCATTGGCGAATAGCAATTGCTAGTACGGATGGTAAAGTTATAAATGAGCATTTTGGCAGAGCTGACTCATTTTTAATAGTAGATATCTTTCATGATGGAGCTTATAAATTAGTAGAAACCAGATCTGTTACACCTCTGTGTAATGACGGTGAACATACGGAAGATTCGATGTTCTACTCTGTTATGGCTTTAAATGACTGCACCGCAGTGGTAGTTGCAAGAATAGGTATGACTGCCAAAAAAGCTCTTGAAATTAATAAGATAAGTGTATTTGAAATAACTGATTATATCGATATTGTGATAAAGAAATTGTTTGATTACTTTAGAAAGACTAATTATAGTAAAACGGAGGATATCTGACTATGGCTAAAAAATTAAAGCAAATTGCCATCTACGGTAAAGGCGGAATTGGTAAATCTACAACCACCTCCAATTTAACTGCCGCTCTGGCAAAGCAGGGCTATAAGGTTATGCAGTTTGGATGTGATCCAAAAAGTGACTCGACCAATACTCTGCGTGGTGGAACTTATATTCCTACAGTTCTTGATACTCTTCGTGAAAAAAGTACCGTAAATGCTCATGATGTTATTTATAAAGGTTTTCATGGTGTATATTGTGTCGAAGCCGGTGGTCCTGCTCCTGGTGTAGGTTGCGCAGGCAGAGGGATTATCACTGCCGTTGAATTGTTTAAGCAGCAGCGTATCTTTGACGAGCTAGACCTGGATTTTGTTATCTATGATGTACTCGGTGATGTTGTATGCGGTGGCTTTGCAGTGCCGATTCGTGAAGGTATTGCAGAACATGTTTTTACTGTATCATCAGCAGATTTTATGGCTGTCTATGCTGCAAACAATCTATTTAAGGGAATTAAGAAATACTCAACTTCAGGTGGAGCCTTACTTGGTGGCGTCATCGCTAACTCCATCAATGCTCCTTATGCCAAAGAAATAATTGATGACTTTGTAAGTCAGACAAATACCCAGGTAGTTGAGTACATTCCTCGTTCTGTAACAGTAACCCAATGTGAGCTACAGGGGAGAACAACCATTGAAGCTGCCCCTAATTCCGAACAGGCAAAGGTTTATAATCGCCTTGCAGAGAAAATTGCTAATCATACTGAATCAAAGATACCTGCTCCCCTTGAGGTAAGTGAGCTTCGCACCTGGGCAGCAAAATGGGCAGATTATCTTCTTGCACTGGAAACCGGAACGATTCGTCCAGAACTATCAGCTAATCTATAAAACAAAAAAGCAACTGTTTGACAGTTGCTTTTTTTGCTATTCAGCTCCCCGAGTAGGGCTCGAACCTACAACCCCACGGTTAACAGCCGTGTGCTCTACCATTGAGCTATCGAGGAATACCTTAATATTATAAAAAACAGAAAACCAAATAAGTTTTTCTGCTTTATAATTGACTAAATACTACACACGAAAATGTACATCCATTTGAGAACGTTTTTTGCTCTCTTAACTGCAAACCTTATTAGGTCAAGCCCTCGACCTATTAGTAACAATCAGCTACATGTGTTACCACACTTCCACCTTTGTCCTATCTACCTTGTCGTCTTCAAGGGGTCTTACTAGCTTGTGCTATGGGATATCTCATCT
>JAFACO010000202.1 GCA_023425485.1 Bacillota bacterium | reverse complement strand
GTAGGATCTTTTGTAATACTAGGTTTAACGGTTATATTGATATCATTATAATTACCTTGATTATTGTCTGGAATGTACCCATCAAAATTTGTTACATTTTTAATATCAGGTAAATTATTGATTTTACTGTACTTGTTATAGACTACAACACCACAGTAGCCTAAATTGGTATAGGAGGAATTGTTATTGGTATTATAATATTGATAGTTAACTAGTGTACTTAGGGTTGCACTATGTATACTATTATAATTAGAATTGACACTTTGTTTATATTCTGAAGTTAATGTCTGTGTTGTAGTACGATTGGTAGAGCTATTATAATCATAAAAATAATAAGTTTTTGAATTTCTAACATATACATTTTTATCCTGACCCAGGGATAGGGTTAAGCCGTTTTTACCTTTTCGATCGGAAACTGTTTGATAGGTTAAGCCCAGTGCGATGGAAATTGGCTTTGCTTTAACCATAATATATTTGCCGCCAGTTAAGAAGGCGACATCATCATAAGCAACATAGCTACCATTAGGAAGACCAACTAATACGAGATAGTCATCGGCTTTTTCTCTATCATAAGTATAGTTGTCAAACCAGTCCCACCAGTAATCATAATTCTTTGATTGATTTTTAGCTGATGTGGTACTAGGTGGGATTGCTGATACAATAAGTGCTGTAGTTAGAAGTAAAGCAACTAATGTGTGAAGAAACTTCTTCATAAAATAAAACTCCTTTCAAAATATTATTAGTTTATTTGACAAAATGTATTTTTGCAGTATCATTCTTTGGTAGGAGTTATTTAAGACATGCGTTGCCTGTCATGTTAGCATAATTATATTTACAAAATATGGCAATCCTATGATATTTTTCTGATAAAAGTATGTCAATGATAATATTACTTGTACTTTTTATTAATAGCCAATACCAAAATAATCTGGGCTTATGAACAGAAAAAAGAACAACAACTTCCAATGATACGGCAAGGGAAGTGTTATTCTCTTCTTTATATTATATAAAATAAAAAGGTAAATATCTTAAGCGTTTTCTTAATTCATTGGACAGTAAAGATTATTGATATTTCTTCTCTAATGTCGCAACTAAGTCGACGTAATATTGCTGTGTACCTTTTGCGGTTGCTTCCGCTTCAAACTTCTCGGTCTCTTCATTTACCTTACTTAGGATTTCAGGAGCAAGTTGACGTTCTGCAAAGGTATAGACAACAGAGTCTTCTTTCTCAATATGACGTTTCAGAAGATGGGTATAACTAATTGCATTAGCAATTACATCAAGTTTACTTACCTCGTCCCCACTTTTAACACGAAGAAGAGCTTCATTCATTTCCTGAATGTATAAGCGTCCCATATCATGTTCCACGAGCATACCATGCGTAATCAATTTGTTGCCAAGAGGGCCAAGATGAGTCACCATTTCATTAAACAGGAGTTTTTCCTCCTTGCCATGGTGATGTGCATCCGCATAGTTACGGATAAAGTCTGTCATTTTAGCAAAGTCCTCGTACTGTATTTCTTCTCCTTTTAAAATGCCATAGCAAGCTTTTCGCACTACTTCAAGCATTCTAAGGATATAGGTGTGTTCCTCAACCATAAGTTTAATACTATCCATCAGTTCATCCTCCTTTCAAAATTTCGTTATCTAAGCTGCCATTGAAATCCAATAGTAATTTATTATAATAGTCATGTCACTTAATGCATGTCTTTGTAGTCTTTATAATGCAATAATGCGATAGGTATCTTCCTGTGGCTTTTCAAATCCATAACCTAGTTCTGTAATTAAAGCCTCCAGCCAGGCATCTCTTAAATCATAGTATAGGGTAATGTCTCCTTCAATTTCCTCCCAGTATGGGCTATGAACACAAAGAGTTCTTTGCCAGATAACCTCTTCACTGCTCTGCTTTAATACGCGATTTGCATGATCACAGGGCATTCCGTCCAAAAGATTGTCAGTGATTGCTTTGTATATGCCGGTGGCATCTAAACGGTATTCCTTTAGGGTGATTGCAAGATTTCTTCCATTACGAATAACAATTGCCTTAATAGAAGCTTTCAGGTCAGGATTTGTGTTAAGAAGCTTTGTTATGCTATAAGCATATTTATATTCTACCTGTGATACTCGTTCCTGTAACCAACCATGAATATTGCCGGTATCAATCATTTCCTCCAGGGGTTTGTTCTCAAATTCACCGTAAAGGTTGTTACATTCTGCTTCCAAGGGGAGCTGCTGTTTGTCGGCAAGGACGTAAAGCTCGTCTACGATTGCTTGCTGTTGTTGGATTTTATTATATAACCAGTGATGAATGGGTCCTAAAAATGCGCTCATATCTGCCTCCAATGTTGCTGTGCATTTCCATAGAAAGCAGCAGCGTTTCATATTATTTAAAAATCTACCGGATGTATTATATTGTGTCTCATCCGGTAGATTTGCCTATTTCCTTGGGAATTATGCTAAGAATAATTCAATATCATCTTCTACAGTACCAATACCTGCAATACCGAAGTTTTCAACTAGAACCTTTGCTACATTAGGAGAAAGGAATGCTGGTAATGTAGGTCCTAAGTGGATGTTCTTTACGCCTAAGTGCAAGAGTGCAAGAAGAACGATAACTGCTTTCTGCTCATACCATGCGATGTTAAAGGCGATTGGCAGCTCATTGATATCTTGAAGTTCGAATACTTCTTTGAGTTTCAAGGCGATTAATGCAAGGGAGTAGGAGTCATTACACTGACCTGCATCTAATACTCTTGGAATACCACCGATATCACCTAAATCGAGCTTGTTGTATTTGTATTTTGCACAACCAGCAGTAAGGATTACAGTATCCTTAGGAAGTGCCTGTGCAAATTCTGTATAGTAATTTCTTGATTTATGACGACCGTCACAACCAGCCATTACAAAGAACTTCTTGATCGCACCGGACTTAACAGCGCCAACAACAGCATCTGCTAATGCAAGTACCTGATTGTGTGCAAAACCACCGATAATTTCACCTTTTTCAATCTGGGTAGGAGCAGCGCAGGTCTTAGCAAGTTCAATGATCTCTGAGAAGTCCTTGAGACCATTCTCGTCACGTTCAATGTGTGTACATCCAGAGATACCAGTTGCACCAGTAGTAAATAATCTAGCTTTATAGGAAGCAGCTGGAGGAACCACACAGTTTGTAGTCATTAAGATTGGTCCGTTAAAGCTCTCGAACTCTTCCTTCTGCTTCCACCAGGCATT
>JAFACO010000563.1 GCA_023425485.1 Bacillota bacterium | reverse complement strand
ACATAACAGTTGAAACACAGTATGGTGCCTGGACCGATTGGGAAACAAACATGGCAACAGCTTTTTCAACAAAGACAGCTCCAGATGTTAACCAGATTAACTGGAACTGGATTACCTCTTTTAGTTCAGATGGCAGTGTATTTGTGGATTTAAATCAATATTCCGATATCATCAAACTGGATGCATATGATCAAAATGCTTTGGAACAGTGTACCTTAGCTGGAGAGTTACAGGCAATTCCGGTATCCTTATCTGGTAGAATTTTTTATTGGAATAAAGCAACTTTTGACTTGGCAGGAATTGCTACACCTACTTCATTAGAAGAGTTATATGCAGCTGGTGAAACCTTCAAGACAGTACTCGGTGATGATTATTATCCATTAGGAATTAACGAATATGACAGAATGATTCTTATGGTATATTATCTTGAATCTGTATACGGCAAACCTTGGGTTGCAGATAATGCACTACAATATACCGCTGAAGAAATTAAAGCTGGTTTAGAGTTCTTTAAAACATTGGAAGAGAAGCATGTTATTCCTACCATCGAAACAATTATAGGTGATGGCGCAGAATCTATGGATAAGAATCCAAAATGGATTGAAGGAAAATATGCAGGGATTTTTGAATGGGATTCCTCTGCTGCTAAATTTAAGTCTGCATTAGCTGACGGTGGTGCTGGATTTATGGTTGGAGAGTATTTTAAAGATATGGGAACGCACCAGGGTGGATTCTCTAAGGTTTCCTTAGGTTTTGCAATTACAGAAACAACACAACATCCAAAGGAAAGTGCTATGTTAATTAACTTCTTGTTAAATGAACAAGCAGGTGTTGAAATTATGGCTGCGGAAAGAGGTATTCCGTTGAATCAGAATGCATTAGCAATCTGTACGGAAAAAGCATTGCTTGACCCAACAGTTGCTGAAGCAAATGGCAAGGTATTAGCATGGACTTCCTTCCCATTAGATCCTAAGTTTGAAGCTGCCGAATTAAAGAATCAACCGGACGGAATTTATTGGGATGTAATGAGTGGCTTTAGTTATGGTGATTACTCTATCGATGAAGCAGCGCAGACCTTAATAGATGGTATCACAACTGTATATTCAAATTAAGTAACTATTCAGAACCCAAGCTCAAAAATCTGAGGTTTCCTCGCTGTTTGGCTCTGAACATTTACAAAACTAATAAATATTATAGATATTTTGTAGGTGCTGGTTTGAGGTTATAAGGACTTAACCTTAGACCAGCCCTCTTAGTGCTTTTATAAACAAATGTTATATGCTGACTTTGTTACTATTGGGGAACATAAAGGAGATAAGGAATGGAGCATTTCGTCATAGCTCGGTTTATAAGAAAATACTTAGATAATTACAAGAATTACAAGGATTTTTGGAACTATGAGGACGGCTGTGTGTTGATTGGCTGTGTACAAATATATGAGGCAACTAAGGAGGAATACTTTAAGGATTTTGTAATCAAATACATAGATAACTTTGTTGGTGCAGATGGTAGTATTCGGACTTTTGAAAAAGAAAACTATAATATAGACAATATTAATACGGGGAAAGTACTGCATTTTTTATATGAAGAAACGGGGGAAGAAAAATATCGTTTGGCAATTGATACGGTATATGACCAGTTAAAGACACACCCCAGAACAAAATGCGGCAACTTCTGGCATAAAAAGATATATCCCAATCAAATCTGGTTGGATGGACTTTATATGGCGCAGCCCTTTTCAATGGCATATGAACTAAGATATAACAATGGTATTGGCTGTAAGGACGTTATAAATCAGTTTAATAATGTAAGATTATACTTATATAACAGTGAAAAGGAGTTATATTATCATGCTTTCGATGAAGCAAAAATACAAAGCTGGGCGAATAACATAACTGGTCAGTCTTCAAATTTTTGGCTTCGTTCGGTAGGATGGTATCTTATGGCGCTTATTGATACGTTAAGCGAAATGATTCATTTGGATTCCAATAAGAACTTGGATGAATTCAATTTCTTAGCAAATCTTTATAAAGAAGCGATGAATGGTATCTTAAAATACCAGGATGAAGATAGTAAATTATTTTATCAAATTATTGATAAAGATAACATAGAGGGTAATTACTTAGAAACCTCCGGTACAGCAATGATAGGGTATTCCATTATGAAAGGCTGTAATTTGGGAGTACTTAAAAAGGAGGATTACAAAAAGTTAGGGGAGGAAATTTTCATAGAATTAGCTGGACAAAAGCTAATTCAAAAGGACGAAGACCTTACTCTGTGCGATATCTGCTCCGTTGCAGGTCTAGGTCCAGGGAAAGAAAGAGATGGCAGTATTGCATATTATTTATCTGAGAAAATAGTATGCGATGATCCCAAAGGGGTTGGGGCATTTCTGATGGCATATTCGCAGTGGTTAATGCTTCAAAAAGATGATATGGGGGTATCTTATGGCAAAGAATAGTGCAAATGTCACACCGGTAATACAAAATAATAATTCTTTAAAAAAGATGTACAAACGTAATGTAGGGTTCTTCTTTATACTTCCGTGGCTAATCGGATTTATTGTATTTAAATTATATCCGTTCGGCTCTTCGTTAGCTTATAGCTTCACTGATTATCAATTGTTTGACGGAATTAAAGAAGTTGGTTTTATGAATTACATACATATTTTTAAAACGGATAAGATTATGAAGGCATTTGAAGTGACCTTTAAATACGCCTTTATTACAGTTCCATTTAAACTAATTGTGTCACTGTTTATTGCTTACATATTAAATTTTAAACTTAGAGGAGTTAATTTCTTTCGAACTGCGTATTATATTCCATCCATTCTTGGAGGTTCTGTGGCAATTGCAGTTCTATGGAAAGCGCTATTTCGAGATGATGGATTAATCAATAGTGTTCTTGAATTTGTTGGTGTAGAAGGTCCCAAATGGCTTAGTGATCCCTCTTATTCTTTGTTTATCATCTGTCTGCTTCGTGTTTGGCAATTTGGATCTGCCATGGTTATCTTTTTGGCAGCACTGAAAGGAGTTCCACAGGATCTTTATGAAGCAGCTGCAATTGATGGAGCAGGAAAATGGCGTCAATTCTTTAAAATTACAGTACCAATTATAACCCCGGTTATCTTCTACAATCTGGTAACTCAATTATGTCAGGCCTTCCAGGAGTTCAACGGTCCTTATATTATTACACAAGGCGGACCTAGAAATTCGACTACCTTAATTTCTCTGTTAGTTTATAACAACGCTTTTGAACGGTATGAGATGGGTATGGCAAGTGCCATGGCTTGGCTAATGTTTGTTATTGTAATGACATTCACAATAATAGCCTTTGTAAGTCAAAAATACTGGGTTTATTATGATGATGAGAGGAGGTAGTAGGGCATGCAGTACGGGAAAAAGAAGTCGTTAAATACTATCCTTCGGTATATCATTCTGGTGCTGGTTGGATTTGTAATGGTATACCCGCTCTTATGGATGATAAGTGCTACCTTTAAAAGTAACAGTGAGATTTTCAGTGGAATAGGATTAATTCCAAAACAGGTAAGCTTTGATGGATATAAAGAAGCAGTGAAAAGTTATAGTGGTCAAATTGACATTTTAAAAGCTATGATTAATACCTATAAATTTGTAATACCAAAAGTAATTTTTACCGTAATATCGGCAACGGTTACGGCTTATGGATTTGGTAGATTCCGCTTTAGAGGACGTAACTTATTATTTGCATTATTGATGTCTACTTTATTCTTACCACAGGTTGTTTTAAATGTTCCGCAATATATTTTGTTCAATAAGTTTGGATGGATTGACTCGAATCTGTACCTCGCACTAATTGTTCCAACCTTATTTGCTGTGGATACTTACTTTGTCTTTATGTTGGTACAGTTTATGAGAACTATTCCCAAAGAACTGGAAGAAGCAGCGAAAATTGACGGTTGTAATGTAGTACAGATTTTGATTAAGGTTATTTCTCCGTTATTAAAACCGGCAATTGTGTCTTGTGCTTTATTCCAATTTATGTGGTCTTCCAACGATTATATGGGACCGTTGCTCTATGTTAAGACACCAACAAATTATCCGGCTGCAATCTTTGTAAAGATTTCAATGGATGCGGATGCTGGTTTTGCGTGGAACAGGGTTTTAGCGGTATCCTTGATATCCATTATTCCTTCCTTAATTATATTCTTTGCAGCACAGAGAACCTTTGTCGATGGTATTCAAGCTGGCGGTGTGAAAGGATAAACTTAGCTATCGTATAATCTTTACTTACCCTTACTCGCCCTATACTTGTATAGGGCGAATATATTACGCGGGTAAAGTGAAAAGTGCCTGGGAACATAGAGTTAAACAACCGGAAGAAAATTCAAGTAGCGTGGTTCTTTGATTATAAAGTAAAAAACAAGTGAACGGAGTATATATGACTAACAATTATTTGAATATACAAGAATATGAAAACTTAAGCTTTGGGGGGAAGGATTGGACCTTAGCTTTTGAACAAGCGGTTAGAACCCTTAAGGAAAAAGGGGGAGGTACTATATTCGTACCGACTGGTAATTATTCTACTAGATCTATCGAGTTAAAGAGTTTTATGACACTTTATCTAGATGCGGGAGCTGTACTTAATTTTAAGGATGATTATGAGAACTATCCCTTGGTG
>JAFACO010000187.1 GCA_023425485.1 Bacillota bacterium | reverse complement strand
GAATACCAGACTCAAGTGCATACCCTAGTGCAGCTGCGTTGCCCGAGTCAGGAACCCCTACAACTACATCCGCTTCAATTGGATGTGTCTGGGCAAGAATTCTTCCAGCCATAATTCTTGAATTATAAACACTGATACCATCAAACCGGGTATCCGGTCTCGCAAAATAAATATATTCAAAAATACATTTTGCAACCTTTACTCCACATCTTGAAGTATCAGAATGTATTCCGTCTGCGTTAATCATAACTACCTCACCTGGCAATACATCACGTACAAATTCAGCATCAGCAGCATGAAGCGCAGCTGTCTCTGAAGCTAAAATATAGGCATTTTTTCGCTTACCGATGACCAGTGGATGAAATCCTAAGGGATCTCTTGCTCCAATTAATTTTCTAGGACTCATAATTACCAAAGAATAGGCTCCGCTAAGCTTATCCATTGCTCTAGCTACAGCTTCTTCCGCAGACTTGCTATTTAATCGCTCACGTGCGATATGGTAAGCAATAACTTCTGTATCTATTGTTGTCTGAAAGATTGCGCCAGTATACTCCAGTTCCCTCTTAAGCTGTGGAGTATTTACTAAATTGCCGTTATGTGCCAACGCAAGAGTACCCTTGATGTAATTAAGCACCAAAGGCTGTGTATTATTAATATTGCTTCCTCCTGCAGTGGAGTAACGAACATGACCAACACCAATATTACCTTTCAGAGGTTCTAAATGCTCAGGTGTGAACACTTCACTAACTAACCCCATACCCTTCCAAGCTTTCACGACACCTTTAGGTCCAGCGGTATCACTTACCGCCATACCACAGCTTTCTTGTCCTCTATGCTGAAGTGCAAATAATCCATAATAAATTGTCGTTGCAACATCATTACCGTCCAGATCATATATACCAAACACACCACATTCTTCATGCAGTCCATCCGGAGTAAAGCTACTATTCTCCATGTCCATGTGCTTATCATCCTCTCGTTCTAATCAAACCCTCTAGTCCTATCAGGTACCATTTGCGCAACTTTCAGAGCATTAACACAGCTTCTTTCCAATGTGTCTTTTAAAAAAGTATAAGGCTGTTCAATTACGAACAGCCTCTTCAAGCACAGGGTTATCTTACTAAAAACCACACTTGTTTCGGAAGCCTTTTGCTTATATTCAAGGACTTCTTTTGCTGCTTGGCTTTCTACTGAATTCCTAAACGTTTAAAAACTTCCTTATAAGCATCTTCAACATTTCCAAGATCTCTGCGGAAACGATCTTTATCCAGCTTGTCATGTGTAGTTATATCCCATAATCTACAGGTATCCGGTGAGATTTCATCTGCAAGAATGATTTCACCATGATGTCTGCCAAATTCAACTTTAAAATCTACTAACTCTATACCAACACTTGCAAAATACTTGCAAAGTACTTCATTCACTTTAAATACTAACTCAGTAATACGATCAATCTCTTCTCTTGTTGCAATACCCATCGCAATTGCATAATAATCGTTAATCATTGGATCACCCAACGCATCATCCTTATAGGAGAATTCAAGTGTAGGTGCTTTTAAACGAATACCTTCTTCCATGCCTAGCTTTTTAGAAAAGCTGCCAGCAGAAATATTACGTATAATAACTTCAAGTGGTACAATTTCAACCTTCTTAACAGCTGTTTCACGTTCACTTAGCTCATCAACATAATGAGTAGGTACGCCTTCCTTCTCTAAGATACGGAAGATATGATTTGACATTTTATTATTAACAACGCCTTTTCCAAGAATTGTTCCTTTTTTTAATCCGTTAAAAGCAGTAGCATCATCCTTATAATCTACAATATAAACATCTTCCACATCTGTTATGTATACCTTTTTTGCTTTTCCTTCATAGAGCATGTCTAATTTATTCATTGCAGCTGACACCTATCCTTTTCTATCGAATATTCTTTTGGTCTTGCATTACCCTTACATCTTAGCTTTAAAGATTTAAAACCGCAATAGTTATTTTGTGGTTTCGTTCCCTCGGGTGGAAATTTGTATACATGCACAAAATTATCAATTGTATTCTTGTCATTTTATATCAATATTTATGCATTTAAAAATGGCTCAAACCCCATATATTACTGGCATTTATGAACTTTATTAAGAATTATTATAAATGATTTTTGACATAAATTTCATTATAAGACACATTGATTTTCTTTCCTAATTGAGTTACAATTTTATCTGGATTTTTTCACTATAGGATAAGCAACTACTTTATATTCATAGTTTAAATATTACAAAACGACTCAAAGGATACTATAAAATGAGACCTATTTTATTTAGTTGGAAGTCTTTTCTGAAGGCGGAAGCAGTACTTTGCATTGTTGCTCTTGCCGCTATTATTACAATGTTTTTTGTTCCTCCCTCTTTGGTTTACATCGAATATATGGATTTTAAGGTATTAGCCTTGCTCTTTTGCCTCATGGCGGTAGTAGCTGGCCTAACTCATACTGGCATCTTTCTATATCTCTCTGATCGACTATTGAAAAAAGTAGTAGGTGCTCGCTCTCTTAGTTTCGTACTTGTCCTTCTTTGTTTTGCCACCTCCATGTGGATTACAAATGACGTTGCATTAATAACCTTTGTTCCATTTGCAATCATGGTTCTTAAACTAGCCGGCCAAGAAAAATATACTATTAAAGTTGTGGTGTTACAGACAATAGCAGCCAATCTTGGCAGTATGTTGACTCCTGTGGGTAATCCTCAGAACTTATATTTGTACTCCTTTTATCAGATACCCTTACATAGGTTTATAGCTATTACAGCCCCTTATACTATAGCTTCCCTTGTCTTACTCCTTCTTTCTATTCTATTTATAAAAAAAGAGCCTCTGAAGTTAAATGTGCCGGAGGATGTTACCATTGATAAAAACAAGATGAAGCTAATCCTGATGTATTGCCTGCTTTTTCTCCTATGTATTGCTTGTGTATTACATTGGCTCGATTATAGACTATTGTTTGTCGTTATTGTTGCAATGATGCTTCTTTTCAATCGAAAGATATTTTTAGAAATTGATTACTCTTTATTGCTTACCTTTGTATGTTTCTTTTTATTTGTTGGTAATATTGGGTCCATTCCCTTTATAAAAGATACTTTAGTACATATATTAGCAGATAGGACTTTCCCCATCTCCATTATATCCAGTCAAGTTATCAGTAATGTACCAGCAGCGGTATTATTATCGTCATTTACACAGGACTATAAAGCCCTAATTCTTGGAACTGACCTGGGTGGGCTTGGAACTTTGATTGCCTCCCTTGCCAGCTTAATCTCCTTTAAACTGTATTCCCGTTCAGAAGGTGCTAATACCAGAAAGTACTTAATTGAGTTTACGCTATACAATCTCGTTTTTCTAATGGTCCTATGCTTATTTTATATCTTGTTTTAAAATGGTTTAGTCTTAGATTGTTGTAAAGCATATATAGAGAAAAGTGAGGATATTAGCTTCCTCACTTTTTCTCTATAGTTCGATATGCAACAGCACTTTACAGGCTTAAATACAAGTATACTCGTTTAGCTAATCCACATTCCTTCTTTGGTAATCTTCCATGTTCCATCTTCAAGTATTGCCGTTACATCATCTGCTCCGATAGCTCCTTTGCCGCTCCTCCACTTTTTAATAGAACAAGTAATCTCACTCTTTTCTTCCTCATATTTTACGTCAGAAATAACGATATGAATTCCTTCGGGAAAATATAAATTTTCCTTATCAATAAGTCCCTGGTCTGAAAGTTCCTCAAAGGTTCCTTCTACTACTTCATATCCGTAGGCTTCCTTCACACTTGTAAAAACAATTTCTTTTTCTATCTCTGTAAGGTCAGTCCATCCCGTCGTATCAAGTGCAATCATTTTAATATCTCCGTTTAAACCCGGATCCTCTTGGTAAAGGTCATCAATAAGTGCAAGATATCCATCAATCAATGCCTTATGGTCTATTACTTCAATTTTTGATGCACTAATTTGTGCTGGATAAGATTCTAAAATTAAACCATTATAAGTTATTGTAAGAACATCCGCTGGCTCTAAATCCTCCAGGGTAATTTCCTTACCTTCTTTGTTTGTTATTACAGCATCTATAGTGTTTACATGCATCCGATCCGAGGACTTATACTCGTTACTCTCTGGATCACTCGCTACTAACAAGGAACCATTCTCCACTGATATAACCTCTGCTTGAAATTCAACAACAGATTGGTCTACTTGATCCGTTGATCCTGAATCTATGTTTCCTTCGTCTGAAACTTTATTTTCTATAATAGTATCACTCGTTGTATCATTGTTACCAATATCAGCAGTATCGCCGGATGAGACCCCATTCTCCGTCACGGGAATTCCGCATCCAAAAGCTGATATTGCTATGATTAACATTACTACCAGCATCAGTACTATCTTCTTCATAATTACCTCCTCTTTATAATCTAAAAACTATTTTTAAATATGGTGAAAAAACTCCTATCGATTCTACATGTAATATTCTCTTGTACTTAATAGACGAGACACACAGAGCCAGTGTTCCAGATTATGAAGATAAAACTTCTATTCCTTTTGATAATTCCATTCACTTATCGTTTCTTCTACTCGTTTTTGAGGTTGAAATCTATCATTTATTTTATTTACTATATTCTCATATTGATGTAATTATGGAATTGCACTCAATTATTTTCACCTTCTTTATGCTCAACATATTATTTGTAAGGAGATAATTACTATGAATGAAATATATGTATATCACGTTGTAACAGAGAAACCGATGATTTTAGGTCAAAAAATTGTATTTAATGAGAAACATCATAACGGAGTTTACAATAGGGTTATGACCTGTAAAAAAATATTGGATGGCGAAAACCCACAAAGTGATTTAGCAGATTTTATTAAATTAGATTTGAATAAATGGACGTCTGTTACCTTCCGTGAGCTTGCACTTGAACAAGTTCGTCGTAAAGAGTATCCTTTTTACCCCTCTAGAATGAGTTGCTTATATACTTCTAGAACTTTGGAGGATGCAAAAAATTGGTCCGAATTCTTTCATCAAATTGGGCGTAAGGTATATTCTATCGTTAAAATGAAAGTAGTGGGCAGAATATTTGAAGGTGATGCCTGCAACTGCTTTGATGGAACAAATTCTGAAGAAGATAATCTCAAGAAATCCAG
>JAFACO010000007.1 GCA_023425485.1 Bacillota bacterium | reverse complement strand
TCATTAAAAGTTACTACAACTACATTATTCAAAATAAGGAAATCTTCAGCTTTGTAGAGCAGTTTTCCAATTGCCCCTCACTGGCTAACAGCTGCTCCGGAAAAAAGGGAGTCTGTCATATTTACGGTTTGATTGAAGATATGAAGAAAAAGCAGATCATTAAGAATTACCGTTATGATAATCTGCTGGCCATTATCTTTTATCCGGTCAAGGCCATAGCGGCGGATAACCATAAGAGTGAGTCGGAGAGAGCGGATTTATTAAAGGAGATGATTTTAATCATACAGGACGCGGTCTTACTACAATAAAATTTTCAGCGAGATATCTTTGTAAATATAACCTACAAAGGAATCTCGCAATTATTAACTATTTTTAATAAATGAGCATTCATTTAACATGAGAGGAAGGATGATAGTATGTCAGAGAATAATAATAACAGGGGAATTATTTTCCCCGTATCCAATACGGTTTTATTGCCGGGTGTCACAACAAAGTTTTTTATAAAAAACCCCGAAGAAGTGCAACTACCATTTATAAAAGATGAGAATAGTACCAACATTGCACTGACGTTAAAGCAGAATTTCGATCAGAAAGATCTAAAGGAAGAAGATTTCCATCGGATGGGGGTAATATTTAAGGTCAAGGATACCCAGAAAACAGATAATGGTATTCTGCTTACCGTTTATATTTCAGAACGGGTAGAAGTAAAGGAACTGAATTTTGAAAATGGGCTGATATTAGCCGGATATGAGACTTTTCCGGATAAACGAGACTTAGAGCATAAGAATCAGGAGGAGATGCTCGATTATCTAAAGAAGGTAATCCGTGATATCAGTGTAAAATTCCAGGGCGGCGAACAATATATCCGTATTGTGGATGAGATTAGGAATTTAAATAGTCTTATTGTATATTTAAGCCAGTACATCCCTATTACAAATGAAGAAAGGTATGAACTGCTTGAAATAGACTCCTTAAAGGAGCGAAGTCTGCGGTTCATGGATCATTTGTTAAAACAGAAGGAAGCTATAGAGCTGCAGTTCCAGATTTCAGAGAAATTCTCCGAGAAAGCTAACAAACATTACAGAGAAGTCGTACTTAGAGAGCAGCTTAAAGCAATCCAGGAGGAATTAAATGAAGGCAATGAGAGCGAAAATAAAAAAGATAAGGATTATCTAACCAAAATTAAAGAAGCCCAGATGCCGTCTGATATTGAAAAGACTGCTCTGGAAGAACTGGATAAACTAAATGCACAGGGACCTAACAGTTCCGAGTATAATGTTATCCGCAATTATCTGGACCTGCTGGTTCAGCTTCCCTGGAAAAAAGCAGAGCAAAGTTCTATCGATCTGGGCAATGCCAGACAGATACTGGATGAACAGCACTATGGACTAAATAAAGTTAAAGACCGGATTATACAGCATTTGGCTGTTATGAAGCTGAAAAATGACAAAAAAGGGTCGATCCTTTTGCTGGTGGGACCTCCAGGTACCGGTAAAACCAGTCTTGGTAAAAGTATTGCGGAAGCACTGGACAGACAGTATATCCGTTTGAGCTTAGGCGGTATCAGGGATGAGGCTGAAATTCGTGGGCACAGAAGGACTTATATCGGAGCTATGCCGGGTAGGATTATTCAAAGTATCCGAAAGGCTGGAGCCAATAATCCAGTTATGGTTCTAGATGAGGTAGACAAGCTGACCACCGGCGGTTACAGCGGTGATCCTGCCAGTGCTTTACTGGAGGTTCTTGATCCGGAACAAAACAACAGCTTTACCGACCATTATCTGGATCTTCCTTTTGATTTGTCCGATGTATTCTTTATTGCCACGGCAAATTCTTTGGAAAGCATTCCGGGGCCGTTATTGGACCGAATGGAAGTAATTCAGGTTTCCAGCTATACCGTTGATGAAAAATTCCATATCGGTAAAAATTATTTAATACCATCAATTTTAGAAGAACACGGATTGTCAAAGGAACAGCTGGTTGTAGAAGATGATATCCTATATAAAATTATCAACGACTATACACTGGAAGCTGGAGTCAGAGGGCTGAAAAAACAACTGGCAGCCCTTGCCAGAGTGGCTTCTGAAAAGATTGTTTCGAACAAAGAGGAGATTCCTTATAGGATTTTGCTGGAGGAGCTGGAGGAACTACTTGGCAGACAGGTTTCCAGACATGACAAAGCACAGTTGGATAATCCCCCGGGAGTTGTTACCGGACTTGCCTGGACACCGGTAGGCGGTGAAATCTTATTTATTGAAGCTACCGATATGCCGGGTAACGGAGAGGTTATGTTGACAGGTAAACTTGGAGAGGTAATGAAGGAATCGGCAAGAATTTCTCTTAGTCTGTTAAAATCCAGGCTGCCTTTAAATACCGTCAATTTTAAAGAAAGGGATTTGCATATCCATGTACCCTCTGGAGCGGTACCGAAAGATGGCCCATCCGCTGGAATTGCATTATTTACTGCACTTGCTTCCTTAATTACAGGTAAAAAAGTAGATTCCAAAATTGCCATGACCGGTGAGATTACATTAAGAGGCGCTGTACTTCCCATTGGAGGTCTTAAGGAAAAATTATTGGGTGCCCAAAGAGCAGGTATTAATAAAGTGCTTATACCCAGAGACAATCTGATTGATTTAAAGGATGTGCCGGAAGAAGTAAAGAACCAGCTTACTGTGATACCGGTTGAAACGATTGAAGATGTACTGAAAGAAACTCTGGAAATTTCCCTGCCAAGAATTGAGCATATGTTTTATCAAAAGGAAACCAAAGGTCTATTCCAGGAGGTATAAAACAGACTAGCTACACTATCCAATGATGCTACCAGTATTAAAAAAACTATCTGTAAAAATATTTCGGCTGATACAACAGATTGTTATGTTCACCGGTGCCTTTTTGATGATGCTCTTTTAAAGTCCACTGCTGACACTGGCAGCGGTTATATTATCCCTGTGCCCTGTGATTGGCTCCATACTTTCAGGAAACAGAGTGGCTGCCGTGGAAAAAACGGTCTCAGAACGACAACGTATATCCATTGTCAGATGTCTTTAAAAAGGAAGTTCGGTCATGCTTGTGGACGAAGCAACAGCTGCACTGGATGCAACAACAGCAGTGGCTATCACCAACTCCATACTGGAAATCGAAGATTTAACAAGAATTATTGTAACCCATCGACTTGAAGAAGCAATTTTAAAAAAATATGATAAGATTTTTGTTTTACAGAATGGAAGTTTGACAGAACAGGGTACTTTTGAAGAACTGATGAAGGAAAAAGGATATTTCTATTCCTTGTATATGGTATCCCAATAAGGTAGCTAACAGAAAGCACCTGCGTGTATCCAATATATGGAGCATTGCAGGTGTTTTTTATTACAGATCTCTATTTGGTTGGAGAAGAATTCGCTCGGAATATCGTAATATCAATGATAAGGTAATTGAGGTTATGGCATCATAAGAAAAGAAGGTTTCGGAAGAAGATTATAAAACTATTATGAAGCTGATGGAGTTACATACTGAATCTGTAGCACTTGAAACAGCGGATGATTTTGATTGTGGTTTTAAATATGGAGCATAAATTATGATAGAGGTTTTAAAAGATAAAAAATAAGATTAGAAAATTGAAGTGGATTCTATAGTAAAGAAACATGAATAAAAGAGAAAAGATAAGCTAAAACGAACAAAAAGATAATATGAAAATCAGCGGGAGTAGTTTCTAACGAAGGTATCCCGCTTTTTTATGTCCTTAAGTTTCAAATTAATGCTGTCAATAAAGATGGGAGGAGTTCAATGGCATCGATATATCATATTCAATTGATGATCTCATGACTTGGCATAGTGCGTAATGTGTGGGTATAGAAATATTGCACTATAAATATTGAAAATATAAGGCTGAAATAGTAAATTCTGATATTGTAATAAAATATGATATATGAACTAATAGTGCAAATTAACAAATAGATATATAATTTTGAATAATTATTATTGACAATGTATAAATTGGTATGATAGGATAAATTTGTAAATAATATTCGAAATATTTCGAAAAGAAATACCTTGCAGATGTCTATGCAAATCAGGCAAATAAATGGGGAAGAGAAATTTTTGTGAATTTTACATATGCTTTACGGTATGTGAAAAATATATATTTATGGGAGATTTTTATGCAAAAAACTAGAAAAATGTTAAGCAGTCTGTTCATTGTACTGGTC
>JAFACO010000003.1 GCA_023425485.1 Bacillota bacterium | reverse complement strand
ATTGGCTGGTTATAAGCCTTTTGTATGGATAGCGCGATTGGGTGGTTGGAAAAATTTTCGGCATGTGCTGCATAGGAGAGAAGGTCTTGTTCTGACCAACCATTCTTTGCTACAGTTTTTGTCACTGTAAAAATACCTTTGGTCAATGTACCAGTTTTATCAAAGACGATGGTATCGACACTATTAAGTGCCTCAAGATAATTACTTCCCTTAACTAAGATACCATTTTTTGAAGCTCCGCCAATTCCCCCAAAAAAGCTAAGTGGAATAGAGATAACAAGAGCACAAGGACAGGAAATAACTAAAAAGGCAAGAGCACGATAAATCCAATCACTAAATTCTGCACCTGGTATAACAAGAGGAGGAATAATTGCTAATGCTAAAGCTGCAAAGGTTACCACAGGAGTGTAGTATCTTGCAAACTTTGTGATAAAGTTTTCAGTAGGTGCTTTTTTACTGCTGGCATTTTGCACTAAATCAAGAATTCTAGCAATGGTAGATTCTCCGAATTCCTTGGAAACCTCAATAGTCAATACCCCAGTTTTATTGATGGAACCAGATAATACTTCCTGACCTGGTTCAACATCTCTAGGTAAAGATTCACCTGTGAGAGCAGAAGTATCCAGTGCAGAAACACCTTCTATAATTTTACCATCCAAAGGGATTTTCTCACCAGGTTTTACTAGGATATAATCACCGATACTTACTTCTTCCGGAGTAACTTTTCTAATTTCATTGTCTATTTTTAGATTTGCAAAATCAGGACGGATATCCATTAGTGCTGAAATTGATTTACGGGAACGGTTAACAGCCAGATGTTGAAAAGCTTCACCAATCTGATAAAACAGCATAACGGCTACGCCTTCTGGGTAATTACCAATAGCAAAAGCTCCAATGGTAGCAACACTCATTAAAAAGTTTTCATCAAATACCTGACCTTTTGAAATGTTTTTCAGTGCACGTAAAACGACTTCACCGCCAATCAAAAGGTAACTTATAAGAAAAATAATAAGTTCTGCGGTATTTGATAAATCCAGAAAGAATCCCACGGCAAATAATAAAGTACCAATGATTAAACCGGAACGGTATACCCATTCCTTTATCTTTTCTGATTTATTGGTATCTGTCTTTTTTTCTGTATACGAAACTTGAATATCTGGTTCAATACTCAAAGCAATTTGCGATGCTTGGCGGATAATAGCAGGAAGGTCATTTTTATTTTCTGCCTCAACGGTAAGTCGTTGGGATACGAAATCAAGGGAAGCGGTTTTCACACCTTTCACAAGTTTCACTTGCGCTTCGATTTTCTGCGCACAATCAGCACAATCTAAACCAATTAAATATAATACCTTTTTTCCTGGTTGCAAAATTTCTTTTTCAACCATGGAAATATCGGAGTCATGTCTCTTTATAATAGCATCCGTTTGAGCAATCAGATTATTTGCTTCCTTCGCATCCTGAATATCCATCGTAAGTGTTTTTGCTACAAAATCAACAGCGGCATTTGAAACTCCATTTAATTTTTGTACATCACGTTCGATTTTAGCAGCGCAGTTGCCGCAGCAAAGTCCCTCTAATATAAATTCCTTTTTAATAGTTGCATCCATTGTCATCACCAACCTTTCCTCTACAATTCTTTTACAACAATATCTTCATCATGTGAAATAGCAATAGCTGTAATCTCGTTCGTAATATTTTTAGTATCCTCCTCAGTTTCTACGAAAAGAACCAGGGTATCCATATTAATATTGGCATTTTTTACGCCTTCCATAGTTAAAACACTCTTTTGAATTTTGCTGGCACAATTTCCACAGCAGAGACCTTCTAATAAATATTGTTTTGTTGTCATAAAATCCATCTCCTTATATTGTATGATTGAATGGTTGAATACATATTCAATTGTTAGAGCAAAAAATAATCTATTTATATTTGATTCGTTTATTAAAAAGAATCATCCTTATAGAGGTAATTAAAAATTACTTTTCACATACATGTGACATTGCCTGATCAAAGATTGTTTTAACATGATCATCGGATAAAGAGTAGTAAACAACCTTGCCTTCTTTACGAAACTTAACAAGTTTTGCTTGTTTGAGAAGTCTTAATTGATGTGAAATAGAGGATTTTGTCATTCCCAATAGAACAGCGATATCACAAACGCACATTTCAGCACGAAACAAGGCACTTAGAATTTTTACACGGGTGGAATCCCCAAACATTTTAAACAAATCTGCGATATCAAATAATAATTCCTCATCGGGCATATGTTCACGGACGTCATTTACAACTTCCTCATGAATTATATTACAGTCACAACGATCTGTATCTGCTGTATAAGCACTCATAGGTACCTCCTTTAAGTTGAATAGTTGAATATCCTTTCAACTATATTATATGTAGCTCATATATTTTTGTCAATCATTTAAAAAATAATATTAAAAACTTACCTATTCTACTCTTGTTTTTAAATTAGGTACTTATTAAAATAAAGAGAGCATGGAGTGGTTTTAGCTTTTATTGTTTATTCGTTTAGTATAAAGTAAACAAAGCATTGATTTACATAGTCTATCTTTTAAATTAAGATTGAAGCATAAAAGCGAAAACATTAGGAGGATAAACAAATGAATCAAATTGGCGACAAAATTGCAATTAAAAGACAAAACATGAATATGACACAAGAAGAGTTTGCATTAAAATTAGGAGTTACACCGCAAGCCGTATCAAAGTGGGAGAGAAGTCAAGGTCTTCCAGACATTGGTATGCTAGTAGGAATTTGCACAGTATTATCT
>JAFACO010000518.1 GCA_023425485.1 Bacillota bacterium | reverse complement strand
CATGCTAAGCATGGTTATCATTATTTTTTTCATTTTAGTTCCTCCATTTTTTATTTTTAGGCATAAAAATACAAGGAGGTATCATACCGAAAAAAGGGTAAAATTACCCCTTATCGGCTAGACACTTCCTTGATGAAGGTTACTTCAATGATTCATTCTGACCTTTAGTTTAACAAGAGTAAAAAAGCCTATGCTAAAAGATATAGACTTTAATAATGATAAAATACTATATAGACTTCCAAAGATAAATGTAATAGAAATAATTGCTGTAGATAATTGTTTTACTATATTCTCAGCATTTGTTATATGAATACAAGTCGCACATCTTCCATTTGGTCCCTCATGATCGTGTTCATGAATACCATGGGTCATAATAAATGTTGCTGAAAGTAAGGATGCAAGAAGGAAACATACACACATTGCCAGAGCAATACTTCTGGTCAACCATTGCTTTTGTTTCGATATTAGTACTGTATCATTATAATTGTTATCGCAGCACATATCTTGTTCCTCCTTCCCTTAACTACTTTTATATATTCAAGCAATTCTTACATCTACCATAGAATACTGTCTTTGTGGAGTTAATTTTAAAATTATGTTCTTCTAATATATGTCCAGTTAATCCTTCCAGTGTATCGCATTTTAAATGCTGTAAAGAACCACAGATATCACATTTTAAATGAAAATGTTCT
This sequence comes from Bacillota bacterium, assembly GCA_023425485.1. Taxonomy (GTDB): domain Bacteria; phylum Bacillota; class Clostridia; order Lachnospirales; family Lachnospiraceae; genus Mobilitalea. The sequence goes on along the minus strand of JAFACO010000518.1, from coordinate 6,091 downwards.
GGATTAGTTTCTTTAACATATTGATAGCAGGCGCTGGATACACCATCAATAATATATTTGCGAACTTTACCACTTTGCACTAGTTTATCCAAATGCCTATAAATGGTGGTGAGGCCAACTCCCCCCTCTCTCCCTTCAAAATGAGAGGCTATTTGGTCCACTGTAACATGAGTCCCCTCCAGTGAAGCAAGGTACCCAAGGATTGCTTCACCTTGTTTTGTAATATAACTAGATTTTTGCTTCATAGAGTCTCCTATTGTAGGAAATTGAAAATCATTTTCATGTTAATATAAGAAAATCAAAAAGTCAATATGAAATTGATTTTCAATTTAAGACTTTGTATTTTTTACCTTATGTAATTGTTACACCTCCAGGAAAATAATACTATACCTTAATTAGGAAATACTACCATTCTTAGTAGAATAATGTCAACTAATAATTGCCTGCTTGTTTTGGGATTATTAATCGCCTGTTTAACAGGACTTTCAAAAGTCGAATCTTGTAACAATCTGGTTTACTTAACATAAATTGGTAGTGTAGTACCTTTTATCCTTATTATGATTGGAGATTTCTATGCTAGGTGACTGCATTAACGATGATACAAACGAAAAGCGTAACAATAAAAAAGTCACAAAGGTTAATGAAATACCCTCTCCCGAATTAGTTGAGAAGACAAATCGCTTTTATCAAATACCGGTTTTTTTAAGCCATCCTACCAGTGTTACAATGAATAACCTTCAAATAAGCTTCCTAATTCGATTATTGAACGAGTTGAAAAAGGAACTACTGTTTCCGAGAACTTTACCAAATACAGAGCAATATCCCGAGTCTACGATGACCAGTATTAGAAGAATGGTTCTTTCAAGTTTTGGTATGGTAACATTAAACCTTGCAAGGAGAAAAGTACAAGTGATAGAAACCAATGGTGCAACCGTATATAATAACGATATTGGAAGACAGTTCTGGACTGGATCTGTTTTCTCCTTTATAGAACCTGCCATGGCATATCAATTCGGCCTACCACAGTTATTTATTACAGAAGCGTCTGTTTCAGATCAGGATGTTAATCAACAGGGTGGTATTTTCCCTTTCCGGGTTTTAATCTGGGATTCCACCAAAGGTATTGATTACTTCTTCGAAAGTGTTGAATGGAAGGAAATGCTTCAAAATTGGGCTGCTGAAGTAAGAAGTGGTTACTATTTGCAAACACGTCCTGATTTTAATTATACCGGTGAAACACAGTAATACACATCAAGCCTTGGTAAATCCAAGGCTTGATGTGCAAATTGTCAATCTGCTGTTACATAATGAAGCTCTGTAAATTGATTAAAACGTCATAAATGGGAGTATGTTTTAATAAATTCTTTTCTTATATACTTCACCTATTTTGCAATACTTATAGTTACCATTGAAAGTTCTTAAGGTTAAACCATCTGTACTAAAATACTGGTTACCCTCTTCAATTACAATACTCTTTAAATATTTGTTGCTAGCAATTGCTTCAAACACTCTTTCACTGATTTCCTTTACTTGAGCAGGTATTGTAAATACTGTGTTTTTCGAACTATCCATGTATAAATACATAATTGATAAATCCTTGTTATAAAGAGCCCCATCCTTTATGGTGAAGTATGGATTATCTTTACTAATACTAAGCTTTTGTAAATTTTTAAATCCCCAAATTGGATAGTTATCTCTTGTATCAAATAAGGTTTTAACATTTTTTCCAATAATTAAGGTTTCTAGATAAGGATTAGAAACACCATCAAAGGTATAAAAAGTTTCTATATAAGATAAACCGTCATAATAAGATAACCCGACATAGTTATAACTTTTTTGATATAGCTCATTAAATTCCCAGCTATTCAAACCAGAAACAGTAAGTACTGTGTCCGGTATTGTAAATGATTTATCACGTTTTTGATATGGGTATGCAATTAACTCAGTCATATCCTTGTTATACAGCACTCCATTGACGCTTTTATAAGATACATTATCCTTCTGCACATTAATTTCCTTTAAGGATTTACTAAAATGGAAGTTATAATTATTCGATGGTTTAAGCATCTTTGATAAAGTAATACTCTCAAGGTTTGAATTTTGCGTTATAAAATAGGAATTCATAACTTTAACAGTATTTGGAATAACAAAGGTTTTATCTTGTTTATTCGCAGGGTAAAAGATCATCTCCGATAAATCCTTGTTATAAAGAACACCATCAATACTTGTAAATTTTGTATTACCCTTTTCTACTTCAATTTCCTCCAATGTTATGTGATTAACATACAAGAATTCGTCAATCTCATTAACTGATTTTGGTATTACAATTCTTTTTAAGTTCTTAATATTATAATTCATAGGCAAATTAATTGTTTTAACAGTTGGTGGGATTTTTAATACTATCAAATTTCTTGGAGTATCATATAGAATTGTCTTATCCTTACTAAGTAACATATTATTTTGAACTGAATAATATGGGTTATTTTTATCTACTGTTATTTTTTTTAATGTGGGTATATCGTAAACATTATTTAAAAAGAACGGTATTTTTGCTTTTGCAGGAATCACTAATTCAGTAAGTCCACTGTTAAATAAAAAATCAATATCAATTTCCTTTAATGTACTGGGAAACACTACCGTTTGTTGCTTCTTAAATAATACTAAGCGCGTTTTACTTTTATTATAAACAGAGCCTTTATATAAAACAAAATTCTCATTCCCTGCTTCTATTGAAATCTTATCAAAGAAACTATGACTGCCTTTTGCGTATAACTTCTTTACATCCCTTGGTATCACTATTTCAGTGGCATTTTCAAAAGGTTTGATGTTAGTAAATAGAGATACTAAGGTACTTGGGAATTTCAAACTGGTTTCCTTATAGGCCATTGGAACAATTTTTATATACGTCTTTGCAGTATTGTAAAGAATGCCTTTATAGGATGCATATAACTTATTCCCTCTCTCCATATGAATTGACTCTAAGGAGCTCAACATCTTGAAATCGTCAACATTGATTTTTGTAACTGATTTAGGAATGGTTATTGTAATTAATTTAGATAAAGTAGCAAAAGCACCATCCTTTACTGTTTTAAGAGTGCTAGGAAGTTTTATATACATCAACTCATTTTGAGTAAATGCTGTGGATTCAATTGTTATTGTTCCCTCTGGAACACGATAGGAGGTACCTTTTCCTTTTGGATAAAGCAGCAAGGTATCACCAGTTTTATTAAAAAGGACTCCGTCAATTACACTATAATAAGGATTATTACTATCTATTTTAAATTCCTTTATATTTGATAAATGATATCCTTTCGCTTGGAGCTGACCGTCTTGCAGTTTTGCACCAATTGATACTGTTTGAAGATGATTAGCTTGATCAAAGGTCGTGTGTAAAATCGTCGTAACTGAATTCGGAATAACATATGAGGTATTTGTTGACCCTATCGGGTACTGCACTAAAATCGTCATATCTTTATTAAGTAAACAGTTATCCATTGCAATATAGTTAGCATTATCTTTAGCAACACTAATTTCTTTTAATTTCTCTAGTCCTTTGGAGATGATTTCAGTGTATTTAATTTTCGTCACTGTACTTGATATGCTTACACTCTCTAGATTTGGGAAAAAACCCTTTAAAAGAAAATCCCAGTCAAAATAAGTTACACCTTCAGCTACTAGGATTTCCTTAACCTCAGGGTAAACGTCCTCATTATAAATATTAAAATCTTCAAGGGTTATGTCTTCGGTAAAGACCATAATAACTTCATCTTTGTAATCCGATTGATTCGTTTTTGTTAAATTAAATTCTGTTTCTGCTGCACTACTGTAGTTACCTGGAACTAATATAAAAATTAATGTTGTTATAGTAAAAAGAAACATAAAACGTCTAATTAATTTATTCATTTTTCTCATCTTACCTCCTTATTAATATGTCTTTAAGTCACCACAGACTAATTGGATAATATTACAAAAATATGTTAAAACAATGGCAACTTAAATTTATCGGTCTATTTTAATTTAGGGTAAAGGGTTTTTGGCATTTGTCGAAAACTTTTTTTATAAGATGTTGACATTCATTTTAGACAGATGTAGAATATCAAGGTAGACAATTGTCTAAAAGGAGCAGATAAGATGAAAAAAATAAAAAAACTGCCTGATGCAGAGTTTGACATTATGAAAGTGGTGTGGGCAAATGAGCCGCCTATTACAACCAATATGGTTATGCAACAACTTGGAAATGAAAAAGAATGGAAAGCACAGACAGTCATATCCCTTATGTTACGGCTGGTGGAGCGAGGCTTTATCCGAACAGAAAAAATCGGCAAAGAACGTACCTATTTCCCCATTATTAGTAAGGAGGAATACCTGAAGTTCGAAACAGGGGATTTCATGGAGCGATTTCATGGGAATTCATTTGCCAGTCTAGTTGCTGCTCTTTATGACGGTAAGAAGATTAAGGACAGCGATCTTGATGAACTGGCAAAGGCGCTGAAGGAAAGGAAACAATAATATGGAGTCTTTTTTATTCGCCTTCTTAAGAGGTACCCTATCCATGTCAGTAATAACGCTTCTGTATACGTCAATTATGCCGGTAATTTCAAGACGTTACACCCCAAAGTGGCGATATCTTATTTGGCTAATGATTGCAGTATTCTGGATATTACCATTCCCCTTTCTACCTCGGATTAACCTTTCATTTATTCCGGTACAAGTACAGGATATATCCTTATCGCCTGTTCAACCAATTATCAATGCCTTTCCATCCATATCCGATAAAATGGATATTGTAAATACTTCCTCAACTATTTCCATATGGCTGGTGCTTACATTCATCTGGGTTTTAGGGGTTATAAGTATAATAGTATTTCATACTCTACGGCATAGATGTTTTATGAAGCTGGTACGTCGATGGAGTAATCCTATAACTGATTTAGAGCTCTTAGAGCTCTTGAACAATTTAAAGTCTGAACTTAGAATTAAGACACAGGTAGAATTAAGTGTGTGTCAGTCCATTACTAGTCCCATGCTTGTAGGTTATTTCCGACCCACAATTATATTGCCACCTATTAACTTAGATGGTAATGAACTATCACTTATTCTAAAGCATGAGCTCATTCACCTAAAGAGACATGATCTTTGGTTCAAATTGCTGATTTTAACAGCAACCACACTCCATTGGTTTAACCCAGCGGTATATCTGATGGCAAAGGCAACAGCACTTCAATGCGAAATTTCTTGTGACGCAAGGGTTTTGCAAAGTGCAAATTTTCAGCAGCGCAGGCAATACGGCGAAATGATTATCGGAGTCGTAAGAAATGGGGCAAAGCTCCATACAGCATTATCAACTAATTTTTATGGGGGAAAACGTGGAATGGAAAAACGAATTGCTTCTATTTTAGATACAAAGCAAAAAAAAGCTGGTTTTGCAGTTCTTTGTTTGGTAATGATTGCGATTGTCACCTTTGGGGTTACTGGAATGGTCGGCCTGAATAATTATAATTACAAAAGTGATGAGACACACTTCAGCCTTAATGTTCCACAGGGTTGGACCGTAGTAGAAGAACCACGAATACCTGCTGGTCAGGATTGGGAAGCAACTCCGGATGATGGAATTAGAATGCTGCTTGCTGGTAATGAAAATAATTTCATTCATATTTTTTCACAGTACGGAACTATATCACTTCCATCAGAAAGTGAATATGTTAAGGAAGATTTTACTACTGCTCAAGGTGTCAAAGGAAGTCTTTATAAATCCTCCACTTCCGACGCTTCCTGGTATCTTATTTTAAATCAAGATATTGCTCCAGACAATTATGGTGCAGTTGTTAGATTTGAAAGTCCGGAATTATTAACAAAGGAGCAAGAAAACATTATTAAGACTCTCGAAAGCATTAAGATTTATGCGCCTTAACACTTTCTAAAGATACAGTAAAGCGGTGGTCTCAACAGAAGCCACCGCTTAATTTTATTTCATAATATCTAACAAATAAATTAATAATTATATACTTTCTTCGGTAACTCTTCACCTAATTTGGCATATTTATAATCCCCATTAAAATTTCTTAAGCATAATCCGTCGGTACTGAAATAC
>JAFACO010000515.1 GCA_023425485.1 Bacillota bacterium | reverse complement strand
CGAAGCATTCTGGAAATGAGGAAGTTAATTGGTGAGTACAGTATGAAAATTACTGTTACTATAATAACATTTTTGTAGTATGTAATATCCCCCTTTTCAATTGCACTTAAAATATAAGAAAATAATAACATTTGTGCAAAATGATCTATTACAAACATCGAGGTAGCTAGTAAGTACTGAAAAAACTTTGCTTTTCTTCGTAATAATAACTCTTTCATATAATAGTCATACCTTTCTAGATTTTTGATGTGAAAAGCTCTTCTCACATTGACCTAATCTAATCCCTCCCACATATCGTGTGTGTTTCTTGTTAAATTTTAGTTTATGTTACCACACATGTGTTCTATTTTCAATAATTTTTTAACGCACTAAAGCATTACTTGAGTACCCTATATTGACCTCAATTTTAGCTTGAGCTCAACTAATTTCATGGTATTAAAATTTAAAAACACTTGCTATCCTGGTTTCCCTATATTAAGATATTTTAGAAATACATAATAGTAGTGAGTCCATAAATTTAAACTATTTGGAGGCATCAATGAAAAATATTCTTATGATTGGAACAGGCGGAACAATCGCTTCAAGGCCAACTTCTGATGGCTTGCATCCACAGTTGACACCCGAAGAAATTCTCGACTATATACCCGCTATCTCAAATATCTGCCATATTGATACCGTTCAAATTTGTAATATTGACAGCACCAATATATCACCGGACATTTGGGTTACTCTGGTGGAAACAATTCGTGATACCTATGACCGTTATGATGGATATGTTATCTGTCATGGAACTGATACTATGGCTTATACTGCTGCCATGCTGTCCTATTTGATACAGGATTCCCCAAAGCCGATTGTTATTACCGGAGCACAAAGACCAATTCATGTAGAGGTAACAGATTCAAAAACCAATCTATATGACAGTTTTCTATATGCCTCTTCCGATGCTGCCTGTGGTGTGCAAATTGTATTTAATGGTAAAGTTATTCTAGGAACACGTGCAAGAAAGACACATTCCAAGAGTTTTCAAGCTTTCTCAAGCATTAACTACCCCTATCTTGCCGTAATTCAGGATGGACATTTAATTCAATATATAAAGCAAGAGAAAAAACCCTCTCCATCCTTCTACCAGACAATCAACCACAAGGTTGGTCTTTTTAAACTAACCCCTGGAATGGATGCAGATATCTTAGCCTATCTGCTTGATAAAAATGATGCTGTTATCATAGAAAGCTATGGAGTAGGAGGAATTCCATCCCTTCCACAGTATCATTTCTTTGATGTCATACGAGAAGGAAGTTTGAAAGGTAAAACCATTGTTATGACCACGCAGGTTCCAAATGAGGGCAGCGATATGACCATCTATAAAGTTGGTCATGAATTGAAAAGCAAGGTTGCTCTATTGGAAGCCTACGATATGAATATGGAAGCCATCGTGTGTAAATTAATGTGGATACTTGGACAGACAAATAGTCCTGATGAAATAGAGAGATTGTTTTATAAAACCATTAGTAATGATATTTTGTATTAGTTTAACATTATTATTTTTACAATAAGAAGTGTTTAGCTAATTTATAAACATAGATAATGAGCCCCCTATATATTCACGATTTTTAATTCCTAGAATATGATATCTTGATTGAATTAAATCGGAGGATTATCATGGGTTACTTTGTAACTGTAGATGATGATGTTAACATCTATGTCGAGGATTTAAATCCCCATAGTGATAAAGTCATTGTATTCCTGCATGGATGGCCGGGAAGCCACAATCTTTTTGAATACCAGTTTGATCAACTTCCCAAGCTGGGTTATCGCTGTATAGGACTTGATACACGAGGGTTTGGAAATTCGGATAAACCGTTTGATGGCTATGATTATGATACTTTAGCAGATGACGTACGAGGAGTTATTGATACTCTGGAATTGAGAAACATTACCTTAGTTGGGCATTCTACGGGAGGGGCAATTGCAATCCGCTATATGGCTAGACATAAAGGTCATGCAGTTTCAAAACTGGGTCTTTTTGCAGCCGCTGCTCCAAGCTTAATCAAACGGCCAAACTTTCCCTATGGTGTTGATAAGGATGTAGTAACAAACATCATTGAAGGAACCTACACTGATCGGCCTAAGATGCTGCAGAACTTTGGTGACATCTTCTTTTATCAACACAACACTGGTCCATTCATGGACTGGTTCTTCCAACTCGGTCTACAGGCCGCAGGCTGGGCAACTGCAGCAATCGCAGAAACTTGGATAAAGGAAGTATTATTCTCCGATTTAAGAGCAATTCATGTACCGACTTTAATCATTCATGGTATTCATGACAAGGTAGTTCCTTTTGAGTTAGGCGAAATACAACACCAACACATAAAGAACTCTAAACTTGTACCTTTTGAATTTAGCGGGCACGCTTCCTTCTATGATCAAATGGATGATTTTAATGAAACCTTAGTAGCTTTTGTAGAGAATAAATAATAGAAATAGGACAATAGCTTCTCACTCGTTATAATAGATTCTATTGTCCTTTTATTATAATTTCCCTTTTATTGCTTCTGGATTATTTATCTAATCATATATCAATACTTTACAACACATAGCTTCTGCTTACCCTTATCCTGTAATTCAGGTGGAACAAGTATTTTTGATTTGCAGAATATAATTGTAAGTATGGAAAGAGAGAAATAGACATGAGAAAACGAAAAGAGCTAATAACTATTGCAGTATTAATTGTGACATGCTGTATAATTATGGCAGTTGTAGATGGAATAATACAACCTGACTATGCTGTGAAATCAGCAATTAAGATCATGGTCTTTTTAGCTGCGCCAGTAATATATTCATTATGCATTACAGATTTAAACTTGAGAAAAATTTTTAGCTGGAACAAAAAAGGTATTAAACTAACTATTGGTCTGGCAGGAGGAGTATATCTCATTATATTAGCCGCATATTTTGCAGGAAAAGATATATTCGACTTTTCAGGGATAACGAAATCTTTAACTATGAATATTGGTGTAACCGCGGACCGCTTTGTATGGGTTGCACTATACATATCTTTTATAAACTCCTTTTTGGAAGAATTTTTCTTCCGTGGCTTTGCATTTTTGACAATAAAGAACTATATGCCTAGAAAATTTGCTTATATATTCAGTTCATTAATGTTTGCTTTATACCATGTTGCAATGATGATTGGTTGGTTCTCTGCAGGAATGTATTTTATTATTATGGCGGGGCTATTTGCAGGTGGATTGGTTTTTAACTATTTGAATGAAAAAAATGAGACAATCTATAGCTCATGGATGGTTCATATGTTTGCTAATTTTGCGATTAATACAATAGGATTTATTCTATTTGGGATTCTATAGTTTAAATAGATACGCGATATATTCTTCCCTTTTATCCAAAGCACAAGGTGTAGTAGTTATGACGGTAAATTAGGCCTATTTTGTAATATTATCTGTACAGTAATGGGAATCAATAGTAAAATCAAAATAAACATATGAAAGTGAGGCTATTTGAATGAAGCAGCTGGGTACCAAAAATAATTTTTCAGCCATAACTCCTAACGCTCTGGCTTCTATTAAGAATTATTATAATATTATAATTGAACGTTCCAATCTTGCTTTCTTTGATTTTAATCTAGGAATGAATCCACACATATCAGACATGCAACGCTTTTCAATTGCTGCAGAGCAGCTTTTAAAACAGAATTTATTTCACCATGCGTATACCATGGTTGTTTTTGATATTGATTGCTTTAGAAAAGTAAATGAAATTATAGGCTATTCTCGTGGGGATGACTTATTACAATACATTGAAAATACGTTACAAACCTATATATCTGCACCTGATCTTTATTGCCGGGTACATGACGATAACTTTGCATTATTTTTAGCTGACTATAAAGAGATTGACATTGCCTTACTGGTAATCCAACTCACCGAAGAGATATCAAAATTCGCCTCTCCTGTTGACATTAACTTATCCTTTGGTATCTGTAAGGCAGAGTTTGCAGAGCTTGATATTCCTTCCCTTTGCAGCAGAGCCTTCTATGCAAAAAGTACGATTAAAGGCAAAGAACAGCAGTTGCTCGCAGATTATGACGAAGTTATCCAAAGTAAAGATACTATTTCAAATAACTCTTATTAATTTTATATCTATAAGCATAACTCAACTTTGGTCTGTGTATATTGTAATTATAAATAGAATGATTTAAATTCAATTTCCTACGTATACTGTCTACCCTCATATAAAGTTTGGTGTAAGAAAACCGCTTCAAAAGAAGCGGTTTTTCTGCATTCCTAATCAATTAATTCAAAATCCATACTCATAACATCTGCACTGTTGCTTCCAACCATCACACAGAAATCACCGGCTTCAGCCTTATAGTTATTATAGAAATCATGGTATTTAAGCATTTCTACCGTAATATCAAAGATAACTTGCTTTTCTTCTCCAGGTTCCAATGTAATTTGCTGATAACCCTTTAATTCCTTAACTGGTCGTACTGTATTTCCAACCATATCCCTGATATAGAGCTGAACTGTCTCAATACCTGTACGCTCACCAGTATTTTTAACCCAGACCCTTGCCTTAATAGTATCTTCTGCCTTCATTGTTGTTTTATCCAGTTGTAGATTACTATACTCATAACCAGTATAACTAAGCCCATATCCAAATGGAAATAGAGGTTCGTTCTTCGTATCAATATATCTTGTCAACCACGGCCTGCCTGTATTGTAATAATTATAATAAACCGGAATTTGTCCAATGGTTCTTGGAATACTCATCGTCAAACGTCCGCTTGGATTGACATCTGCATATAAGATATCTGCGATTGCATTGCCACCTTCGGTTCCGGGGAACCATGCTTCTAATATAGCCGACGCTTTTTCTGCCAAATCCCCTATCTCAAGGGGTCTTCCATTCATAAGCACTAAGGTGGTCGGTTTCTTCAGCTTAAAGATTTCATTGGCTAATTCCTCTTGAACACCAGGAAGTGTAATATAGGCACGGCTGGCTGCCTCACCTGACATGTTCTGCTCTTCTCCCAGGGCTAACAATACAACATCTGCCCATTTGGCTGCCTCTATAGCCTTTTCAAAATTAATTTCACTTGTATCACTAAAGTCACAACCTTTTTCCACTCTCACATTTTCGCTGCCGATTTTATCACATATACCTCTATAAAGTGATATTGTCTCCTCTGCCTTACCAATAGCACTCCAAGGACCTAAGATATTGCAATTATCAGCATGCGGTCCGATAATTGCTACCTTCTTATCCTTTTGCAAAGGGAGCATTCCGTCATTCTTAAGAAGTACCATGGATTTAGCTGCTATCTCTCTGGCAGTCTTTCTAAACTCCTGATTTACAAAGGTTTCTTCTGCCTTCTGTGGGTCAGCAAAACGGAAAGGATTTTCAAAGAGTCCTAACTTATCCTTCAATTTCAAGATTCGATATACCGCTTCATCCAGAAGCTTTTCATCTACTTTTTCTTCTCGAACCAAGTCACATAAGTTATGGATATAGCAGGGAGTCATCATATCAATATCAACTCCAGCTTCCATTCCAAGTTTAGTCGCCGCTTTCTCGTCTTTTGCAACTCCATGCGAAATTAATTCTCCAACGGAACCCCAATCAGAAATAACAACACCTTCAAAGCCCCATTCTTCACGGAGAATGTTTCTTAATAAATATTGATTGCCGGAAGACGGTATTCCATGTACGGTATTAAAGGAGGCCATCACCATTTCACAGCCTGCATCCACTGCGGCTCTATATGCCGGAAGATAGTACTCCCTTAAAGTACGATCTGAAACATCCACCGTATTGTAATCTCGTCCAGCCTCGGAGGCACCATAAGCAGCAAAATGTTTCACACAGGCTGCAATGTTGTAGGGCTGAGTAAAATCTCCCTGATAACCCTTCAGGGCTGCTACTGAAAAAAGGCTATTTAGGTATGGGTCTTCTCCTGTGCCTTCCATAACTCTTCCCCATCTCGGATCTCTTACCAAATCCGCCATTGGAGAAAAACTCACGTGAATACCTGCAAGCGAAGCTTCTATGGCGGCAATCCTGGAGGACTCCTCCATACACTTCATATCCCAGGTACACGCAATTCCTAAAGGAACAGGAAATATCGTTCGAAATCCATGAATGACATCAAACATAAACATAAGAGGTATCTTATTACCTTTATTCATATATTCTGTCTGAATCTCTATCATATCCTTGGCATTGGATACTCCAATAACAGAGCCGCTGTTCCATATTTGTTCCTTGGTTAGTCTTAAATATGCTAAAGGACCAGTAATACTTCCGTGCTTATCCTCATTAAAATAATGGGGGAGTATTTGAAGTAACTGTCCCACCTTCTCTTCTAAAGTCATTGAATTCATTAATTCAATGAGATCTTTCTTTGTCATTTAACTTTTCTCCTATATTGTAGTAGTTCTAATTCAAATCCTATTATAATATTTTGGCAGCTAGAAGCAAGCCTTCATAGCTAATTTATGAAAAATCTTGGTTCTGAACTGTTACATATTTTGCAAGTAATTCTTGCAGGCACTATTCAGTATACCTTACATTTAAATTAATTAAAACGGTAAAATACCTATTACGGAAGTTTTTATTACTGCACACAACCAATGTTATCTTTCACTTGTTATGAATTTAAAAGTGCATCTTCAAATATTAGCTATTCGCTGACATTTTAGATGCACTTATCTTTAATAATTATATTTTAGATATAAAAAAATTTATACCTACTACTTAGTCGCATAATAGTTATCAACATAATCCAGCAT
>JAFACO010000480.1 GCA_023425485.1 Bacillota bacterium | reverse complement strand
CATATGTTCTTGTACTCTGCAATCACTATTTCGTTATCATTTAACCTCTTTTGAAAATCAATGAGCAGGTTATCATATAAAGTATTTGATTGAAGAAAGGTAATGTCAGGATACGCCAAAGCATTGTATGCAAAAGTAGCAGTGATTAAATCTGCTTCTGGTGCAAAGCCATAATTTTCTTCAAAATCCGCATTCCAGTGAGAATTTATAATGTCCTTCCACCGATCCGTTCGAATGTAGGAACTGTCGGTGTATTCAAATATCCTGGCCTGTGGATATATTCCAGCAATATACGGCGTCCAAAATGCTGCACCAAAGCCACCAGCACTTTCCCCACAGATAAGAATACTATTTGGTGTACCTGAATTTTGTTGAAACCAATCTAAAGCTGCCAGTACATTATTTCTTCCGTTATGATAGGACTCATAAGTTTTACCGTTTTTACGATATTCAACCGAATTGTTCCCAATGTGAAAATCACCGGTACTATAAGGAATGTAAAGATAATTCCAGTTGATAAATGGATTTCTTTCATTGCCCTCCTCTAAAATACCTTTCATCATCGTAAGCTTATAAAAAGGGATATTGGCGAAATAGGTCAATCCTCCTCCCTTTAGCATCGTTTTAAGACTAATAGGCTCTGCTGTAGAGGTCTCATCCCAATTCATTCCTCCTCCTGATAAGTAGATAATCCAATTGTTTTCTGCACTTTGTTGTCCTCTCTTTGTAAATACATAATACTCTGAACCGTCTGCAGAAATTGTATTACCGTCTAAATCTATTCTGTTCCATTTTCCTAATTTTGCTTGGTTAAAATCATTGCTATAGGATGGTCTTTTTATAACAAACAAAAAGACTGCCCCAGCTATAATGCTGCAAATTAAAAATAAAACCCCTAATATTACTCCTGTTCTTTTTATATATTTTTTATTCATATCTTGTATACCATAATGTACATTTATTTGTGCAATCCCTTTCATCTATTTTTAAAGCAGGCAGATATCCGTCAGGGTTAGCTCATTCTTAAATTTCGCATTCCTATGTTTAAACATCCACTTTGCCATTATATAATATTTCTTCTGGATTTCACAAGTACCTCCATTATTCGCAAAGTCTATTTTTGAGTAAGCAGGAAGTTGACAAAAGAGGCGGATAAAAATTCTATCCGCCTCCTGTAATTACTGTACATTTCCCTTATTCTTTTTCATTTTTTCTTTTTCTTTTTATTTGTGAAGCTACAATACATACTACAAAACCCAATCCCATTGCCGCATAATCAAAAATACTTTTGAATTCACCCAAAAAACTCATAAACTTGAATTGAAGATTGAAAAGTGAAAGCCCAAAAGACATTATACCTATAAGAAATAAGCCAGCACTTACATTAATAATTTTATCTAACATAGATACACCTCCTATTATTTACATATAGCAAAATTGAGTAAAGAAAGCCTTCATAACCTCACTGGCAAGTTCTATCTGAACTTCAGTAACACTTCCATCTGCCAATACCAGTTCCATTGAACTTTCTGTAAATCCTTTTGTTCCGTTAAAGCCTGTAACATTATTTAAATCTATGCAATATTCATACTCGTCCAAGCTGGATATGTATAACTTGTCAGCAGTAAATACAGCTGCTGATTTCATATTACCCAAAAGATCCATAGGTATGGCAGCAATTACTTCATTACGATTGATGCCATACTTATCAAGTACAAATTCTTTCAGATTTGCTAGTTTCTTTTCGTTAATATCCCCAATTAAATATAGCTTCTTAAGATTATTAAATTTCTTAAGATTGTTTATAATTAACTGGACTTTATTTGTATATAGCCATTCAATATTATCTGCTGGCATATCATTCTTTGGCCCGCTTAAATAATTTTTCTTGAATATGGAACTTAAAAAGGAATTAGTTATTAAAGCATTAATTGATCCATCTCCAGCCGAATGCTCTACATAATTCGAAGCAAAGCCACAAAATTGCTTAAACTGATTTAATCCTGATTTTTCAGAGAGTGCCCCATATTTTCCCGTCTGCATGGATAAAAGCGTATGAGCTTTATCTATCGCACATGCCTGAAGAGTCCATTCCAGATTGATCAAGGTTGTCCCTGTCTGCCACACATTAGAAATTTCCTTATATACTGGCAGCTTAATACCTTTCAGGTTTGCCTTCTCACTCTCCGCTTCGCATATCCATTCACAAACACGGATTTTCTTTAATTTTACGATTGGAATACTATCCATGATAAGTTCATACAAACCGTCCGAAAAACTTTTTTTCTTTTTAACCCCATACTGAATCGGGTATTTCAGTGAACCCGAAATAACCTTAAAATGTTGTCCAGGAAGCGGAGTCAACCCACTGAACGGTTGAAAATAATACTGCAACTCATTTCCCTGACGCATCGTATAAATCTGTAGAAAGTCATACTGTGCTTTTCCACCCACAAGTGAGGTGACAGTCGAACCTATAGAAGACTTTACTGCACTTACATCACGTAGTGGAACATTCTTTACATCTAATAATTCGATACCTTGACCTCTGCATTCCGTTGTTATTTGCTCAACTCTTCGTTCATGCGAGGTATCAATGCTTTGGTTGAAAATACTTGACATACAACACCATCCTTTGTCAATTTTATCTTTTGTGAAATATTTATCAAAAAAATATTATCAAAACTGG
>JAFACO010000454.1 GCA_023425485.1 Bacillota bacterium | reverse complement strand
TGCGGACCTGGTCTATATGCTGAAAGATTTAGTAATGCAGGTTATCAGGTTACCGGAATTGATTTTTCAAAACGTTCTATCTCATATGCAAAGGAACAAACATCGCTTAACAACAGTAGCATACAATATTTTTACCAGGATTATTTAACCCTTGACTATGTAGCTGCTTTTGATATTGTAACGCTAATCTACTGTGATTATGGTGTTTTATCAACAACGGACAGATCCACGTTATTAAGTAAGATTTATACCGCCCTTAAGCCAGGCGGAAAACTAGTCTTAGATGTATTCACACCAAAGCAGCATCAAGGAAAAGAAGAAAAATGTGACTGGCAATATCATGCAAATGGTGGTTTTTGGAGTAAACAAAAACACCTTTGCTTAAATTCCTTTTATCGCTATGAGGAAGATAATACGATACTTAATCAAACCGTAGTAATTGAGGAGAAGATGATCAATTGTTATAACATCTGGGAACACTGCTTTACTGTAGAGTCTTTGACTTCTGAACTGCAGAAGGCGGGCTTTGGTAAAGTTGATTTGTACAATGATGTAGCAGGTAAAGATCACACTACTGATAACAATATTATTTGTGCTGTTTTAACTAAATAAATGATTAGAGTGTCAAAAGCCAATCCAGTCTATATATGATGAATTAGCCCGCATATATATCCATCTGGACTTGCCTTACCATTCTATGAATTACCTAAAAGAAGGCAATTCATAGATGCCGGTCTGCGCCATCTGGATATATATACAGTCTTATTCATCTCTTTCAGTTTAGGAAGGCTTTTGACACTCTAGTCATAAATATCTTAATATGACACTAAAAAAGCTGTAGCTAGGGGCTAACTATGGATATAGATAGGGAGTACTCCTTTTCTATATCCATAGTAGCCCTTTGCTACAGCCCCTTGATATAACCTATCTAAAGTTATTTAGATATTCCGTCGCCGAACGATTCATTTCTTTACAAAACTCTGACATATATTTTCTCTTGCAAAAAGCCTGGAGTTTATCCGTTAGATTTACATCAGTATGTCCTGAATCTGCTTCTCGCTTTTCATGCATTGAGAGATGCTCTACCTGGCTTAATTTCTTGTAAGTATTCTCGTGTACAATATATTCTTCCTCATATCTAGATGGCTTTTTACGATTCTTCTGTCCCTCGGTTGGATATCCGTATACTAACATTGCAGCTGGAAGTACATAAGCTGGCAGGTCCAGTACCTTTTTTACCTCCTCATAATTTTCAATAATATCACCAATATAGCAGGAACCAACACCAAAGGATTCTGCTGCCACTACCGTGTTCTGTGCGGCAATTATAGCATCTGCACATGCAAGTAAAATGTCACCCTCACCAGGTGTTCTGGGTTCACATTCTTCATAAACAAACGTGTCATACCAACGTTGATAGTCTGCCAAAAATACTAAAACCAATGGAGCTTTTGCAATAAAGGGCTGATTGTCACAGAGCACAGCCAACTTTTCTTTTAACTCCTGATCTGTTATATCAAGGATAGAATACAACATCATGTTCCCTGCCGTTGGGGCTTCAAACGCAGCTTGCAGGATTTCCTTCTTGATACCCTCTTCTATTCCTCTATCCTCAAATACCCTTACTGATTTTCTTTCCCTTATCTGCTTCATCGTCTCATTCATAAAATCTCTCCTTTAAATTTAAAGTTATAAGTACATTTCAACTAAATTGTTAATTCAAATGGCATTTCTTTATTTGAAACATTATATCCACGGGTAATTAACCCCTCCGGCACTCTACTAATATCCATATTGGGGCGAGGATCTATGTTCTTATAGTTTGAAGGTATGCTAAGATTTACTTTAGAAAACCTTATCGGAAGTCCTGCACTATAATAAAAACTCCTACCATTTTGTAACTGAAAATGCAGGTGTGGCTCTGTAGAATTCCTAAAAGCATTGATCCAATATTTCCACATGTTTCCTCTCCTTCTGCTCATATGTTTTTATCAATTTACCACTATATGCTAATATATATCACAAATTAGCGTTCCTTGTCCACCTACTACACAACTTAAGTGAGATCTAGCCAAAAGAAATCGAGCTTATAGCTAAATAGGTATATGACAATTACAATTTAACACATTAATTAGTTTTTTACATTCCGTTAAATCCCCCGACCTTGGAGAAGATACATAAGCTACAGAGTCTATAAATAATATCATTAATTCAATGCTACTTTACTTAAATAAAATATTTTTCTCCTATGTGACATTATCACAGAATCCAAGATGTAATTAATGTATAACTTAATTATAACATTTATTATAAAGGAGCTGTTATTATGTCAGTACTAACAATAACCAAGGAAAATTTTGAAAAAGAAGTATTAAAATCGAAGGAGCCAGTATTACTTGATTTTTGGGCTACCTGGTGTGGTCCTTGCCGAATGGTATCCCCTATTATTGATGAAATAGCTGGTGAGGTTTCAAATGTAAAGGTCGGAAAAATTAATATTGATGAACAGCACGAACTTGCACTTGCATTTAAGGTTATGAGTATACCAACCTTAGCAATTGTAAAAGATGGCAAGGTTGTTCAAAGTTCTGTAGGTGCTAAGCCAAAGGCTGCAATTCTGCAAATGATTAACGCATAATCGCTTATGAAGAGAAAGAAAATTGCGGTAGTTAATAAAGTGGATTGCGTTGCTTGCGGTGTATGCATGAAGAAATGCCCCAAAGCTGCGATTACCGTTTACCGAGGAATTTACGCTTTAGTAGATGAGGCAGCATGTATTGGCTGTGGAAAATGTTCAAAACTTTGTCCTGCAGATGCTATCCGTATGGAGGTGCAGGAATGAAAAAGCATTGGAAGGATTATCTTTGGATAGCATCTGTTATTTATCTAACCTTAGGATTTTTTAATATACTTTTTGCATGGATTGGTATGCTATGTTTTTGTATCCCATTATTATTTGCAATCATTGGGAGCAATAAGGCTTACTGTAATTACTATTGTGGTAGAGGGCAGCTTTTTGAAATACTAGGAAGTAAGCTTAATTTATCAAAAAAGCGTAAGACTCCAGGATGGATGAAGCATAAAATCTTCCGATATCTATTTTTATTATTCTTTCTTACAATGTTCATCATAATGATATGGAATACCTACTTAGTTGCTGCTAATGCAAAATCTTTTTCGCAGGTTGTTACCTTATTCTGGACCATAAACCTTCCCTGGCATTGGGCATTTCATAATGAAATACGTGGATTTGTAGCGCAGTTCTCCTTTGGATTTTACAGCGTTATGCTAACTTCCACATTACTTGGTTTAATTACCATGATACTCTATAAACCTAGATCCTGGTGTGTCTATTGCCCTATGGGAACAATGACACAGCTTATCTGCAAAACCAAAAATTATAATAAGGAATAATAATTTTACAACATAACAACAGCTTCCTGCACAAAACATTTTGCGAGGAAGCTGTTTTTAGTTATGTTAAATCTTATAAATTAGGCCGTAGTGCAATTAATTGTACTTAAGAATTACTACCCTATAATAACTCCTTAAGTTTTTCCTTATCAAGAATTCGTAGCCCCCCTCGTTTCATTTCAATTAACCCATCTCGTTCAAATTGTTTTAACATTCTTGAAACGACCTCTCTTGCACTTCCCACATATTTTGCCATCTGTTCATGTGTCATTTTGATATTAAGTGTATTACTCTTTGTAGCTTCGTCAAATAAAAAAGTTGCCAGTCTGCGGTCAATTTTCATAAATAACATCTGTTCAATTGCCCACATAACATCTGAAAAACGATCTACCGCAAGTTTAAGAGTAAAGTTCTCTACATACACATTTTTTTCTTGTATCTTAGAGTAAGTATAGGAATTAATCATATAGACTTCTGAATCCACCTCAGCATCAATATATACATCAAATGTTATATTTTTTAACAGACAGGACGCAGAAAGAACGCAGATATCACCTGGCCCAAGTCGGTATAAGGTAACATCTCTCCCATCCTCTGAAAGGATATAGGCACGTAATCCCCCTGTTTTCACCAACATGACACCCACACAATCATTTAACGCATTATAAATATTATTACCTTGTGTATAGTTAACTAATGCAATACTTTGCAGGAAATATTCCCTGGTTTCCTCATCAATTTTTTCCCAAAATTCAAATGAGTTTTTAATAAAATCCGTATTTATTGTAAGCATGAATGACCTCCTTCGAATTCTCGGAGTAAAACACAAGATATCATTGCTAAATAGATATGTAACTCGTGCTTATTTCATTCTGCTTTACCCAAAGTCTTCTATTATAATCTCGTATAATTTCCTGTAATGTTCTTCACAATTGAACTACTGTCTATGGAAAGTGTTCCATTACAATCTATGTTATCAACCCTGCAATTGGGTCCAATTTTGACATCTTGTGCATTTATAGTATCGACCATGACACCGCTTAACTCAACAGTAGTAGCCTCAATTAATTTGATTTCCGATTTTACAGAATTAATCCATCTCTTAATGCGATTAACCGATACATGCGTATTAATTTTTATCTGATCACCATAGATTTCTTTTGCACTTACACATCCCTTTGCACACAGTACATCTGCATAAATCTCACCATTTGTACGAATGACACCATCACAATCAATCCTTTGAGCCTCAATTTTTGTTCCTTCCTTCTCATTGAGGACTCCCTCAACCGTAAGGGTATTAGTACGAATATTGGCTTTAAAGTCGCAAACTCCTTCACAATATAAAGTTTCAGCTTGCACTTCTCCAGAACAGGTGAATACACCTTCAATGTGTATATTCTTTGCTTTAATGTCACTGGAGCAGCTGCTCACACCCTCAATATTCATATCGTCATACTGCCCTCCATTAATTCTACCAATACCGCCCATGTTAAAATTAGACATATTTTCTTTCCTCCCTTCTATTAT
Organism: Bacillota bacterium; assembly: GCA_023425485.1. GTDB lineage: Bacteria > Bacillota > Clostridia > Lachnospirales > Lachnospiraceae > Mobilitalea. The sequence continues at coordinate 7,392 of JAFACO010000454.1, read as the reverse complement.
ATTTCAATATTTCTAGTTCTTTATAAAAAGATGCTTGTATTTTAGTTTCATCATATCCGTAATTTCACTCATTGAAACTTGTTCTTTCACTTCAATCTCACTGTCAAAAGCTATTTGTAACTGGTTTGGGTAAAAGACGGTATGATATTTCTCTCCCACATAGAAAACATTACAAATAAGGCTGGTTACTTTTCTACTTTTTGCAGGAGCTATACTCTTTTGAAGCAATTCAATTACTTGGTCCCCGGATAAACTAAGCTTCTTGGTTGCTTGCGTTATTGTAGCTGCCAATACAATATCAATTAACTCATAGCTTTCTGTCCCAAATACCTCCGGCATTGAATCCAAAATAGTAGGAGAAATCTCGACGATCTGCTCTAAATTCGTATATGGGATCATGGAGGATGAAGTTTCTGGAGACAGTATCTTTGCAAGTTCGTCTAGGGAATAGGAGTCTTTCATCTCTAGTATTGAGTGAACTCTACTTAATATCTGCTCTCTCGGAAAAAAGGTTTCCTGACCCGTATAGGCTGATTGCTTAATAAACCATTCATCAGGAATTAATCTTTCTCTCTTCCAGCGATATAGTTGCCCATAGGATATTCCGGTGATTGCAAGTAAATCTTTTTTAGAAATTAAATTCATTCGTATCACCTCCTTAGCGTAACATTGTTTTGTTTCATGTTTACAATGTAACATAACAATGTTTTGTTGTCAACATAGGTTTTAAAAAGATTACTATTTTCTTTTTCTATAAAATTAGGTATACTTATTACATTACATATTTAACACACGAAAGGAATAAAAGATGAAGAATGAATTACTTACCATTGGCCCATTTACTCTGTACGGCTATGGTCTAATGATTGCAATTGGTGCCATCTCCGCTTACCTAGTGACGGAATACAGAGCGAAAAAGAAAGGTATGCAATATGAATTAATCTTCTCCCTATTTTGGTGGTGCTTAATTGGAGGTATCATTGGCGCTAAAGTACTTTACATTATTACGCAGCTAAAGGAAATTATTGCAGATCCGGCTATTTTATTAAAAGTATCTGAAGGTTTTGTTGTATATGGTGGTATTATCGGTGGTATTTTCTCCGGATTTTTATTCTGTAAACTAAAGAAGCTTAATTTTCTTCAATATTTTGATCTTGTAATGCCTTCTATTGCTTTAGCCCAAGGCTTTGGTCGAATGGGCTGTATATTAGCAGGCTGCTGTTATGGTCATGAAACCGAAAGCTCCTTTGGTATTACCTTTCATGAATCCTCCTATGCACCGAATAATGTAAGTTTAATCCCTACTCAGCCAATTTCTAGTGCTCTTAACTTCTTAAACTTTATTGCACTTGTATTAATTTCGAGGAAGGTAAAAGCAGATGGACAAGTTGCTGGCTTTTATTTAATTTTTTATAGTGCTGGTCGTTTTATTATCGAATTCTTCCGTGGTGATTTGGAACGTGGAACCATAGGTGCACTCTCCACGTCTCAGTTCATAGCTATATTCCTATTCCTCATCGGTCTAGCTATTGTAATTATAAGAGGACTTCAAGCTCGTAAGATAAAAAAAACTGTTGAATAAAAACTATTTATATTAAAAATATTGACGACGAGAAAGAGGCTATCCCATTGATCAGGGATAGCCTCTTCTTATACTTAATATTATCAAATCTAATACACTGCATAATATTAAGAATATCTACCAGGTATACATTCTGTCGATATTTTTAGTACAACTTAGAAACAGCGGAAGAAAAAGATTCTTCTTAAATTGATGGATTCAAATTCCCAACGATTTCTTCTCCAACGAAATCCCTGAACAAATTGTCTTCCAACAAAGGTTGGATAGAACCAGAAGTTACTGCCATTGATGAGCCAAATATAAGTGAATCTGTTTACACATCTTTGAAGTTCTCTTGGTCTATTTGGAGGCAAACCTCCACCACCACGTCTAGGAGCACCAAACTGTTCTGGTCCCTGTCCCGGAATACCCATCTGGCCTCTTTCCATTCCTGGTCCTTCTGGTGTAAAATTCGGTGGTGCAGTTCTTGGCATTTGTCCCATTCCAGGTGCCTCTGGTGGGAAATCAGGTCCCATGCCTCTTTGCATCTCTCTTTGCATCTCTCTTTGCATATCTCTCTGCATGTCTGATTCAGACCCCCTTCTTTGTCTACGGGAATCTTCTCTTTCAAATTGTTGGCCGTGCATATCTCTATGATGTCTGGAAGTATCGGTTGGATTTGAATGATATCTATTACTCAATTGATATACCCTTTCTTTTTTCTTGTTCCATAATCATTTTATGAAGAAAGAAAAGAAAGGTGAAAAAAGTTTTATTTTGAAATTAAATATTCATCCCTATATATGCTTTAATCAGCTTTCTGGTATTATCAAGACCATCTACATGGGTTCTTTCCATTCCATGAGAAGCATGAACACCCTGTCCAATTAATCCCCCGCGAATGTTATTACCTGCAGCAAGAGCCGCAGAAACATCTGAACCGTAGTGAGGGAAAATATCTACCACATAATCAATCTGTTTCCCTTTCGCCAATTCTATTAAATGATTTGTTAATTCATAATCATATGGCCCTCTGGAATCTTTTGCACATATTGTTACCGCATATTCCGAACCATTTAGATCATCTCCAACAGCTCCCATATCAACAGCAATAAATTCACTAATCTCTTGTGGTATCCAACTTGCTCCAAATCCAACTTCTTCATAGTTACTGATTACCAGCTTAACATTTTTATCAGGTACAAACTGTTCCTCGGACATTTCTTTCAATACTCCAAGCAAAACAGCCACAGAAGCCTTATCGTCCAAATGGCGTGACTTAATAAATCCATTCTCAGTATATCTAAACTGTGCATCGAAGCTTATATAATCACCGTGTTGTATGCCAAGAGCAAGAACATCCTCTTTGCTTTTAACAGGCTCATCAATTCGAACCATCATATTTTTCTCTGCTCGTTCAAGGGTTCTAGCATCATCAAAGGTATGAACCGAGTGGCTTTTCGCTAAAATTGTACCTGTATAACTTCTACCATCTCGCGTGTGTATTTTACAGTAGGTTCCCTCAACACTGTGTAGAGTAAACCCGCCTACTAATGTAAGCCGAAGCATCCCATCCGAATCAATGGAACGGACCATTGCTCCAAGGGTATCTACATGTGCAGATATGCCAACTGTTTCCTCTCCTTTTCCATCCACCTGAATAATGAGCCCACCTTTTTGATTGTATTCACCCTGGTATCCAAAGTTTTCTGCTTCCTTCTTAACAAATTCCATAACTTCCTTGGTAAAGCCCGATGGGCTTGGTATATTCACTAGAGTTTCCAGTGTTTTTATAATGTAATTCATTGTTTTCATAAAATTCCTCCATCATTCCTATCCTTTTTATTCCTGATCTTGATCAGGTTGTCAAACTTTTATCCTCATTATAGTTCATAAAATTCAAGAAAACAAGCAAGTACTTTCCACATTTTCTCTTCACAGATTTTTCACTTACGACACACAAAGAAACCACACTCACCTTATATGATGTCTTATAAATAATAACAGTATAGAAGTACTGAAGAACAATGAGAGGAACGATAATGAAAATACGTAAGAAAAACACCAAGCGCAAATCCCTTTTCTCCATCAAAACTAAGATAGTAGCTCTATGTACCTGCTCCATACTTATTGCTGTATTAGTAACGTTTGTTAATATGGCAAGCTCCAGCAAGAATATTGTTACTAAAAGTAATGAGCTTCTATTAGAAACACTTGCAACCTCCTATCATAGCAATTTATCAGAGAGTCTACGCCAACTCTCACAATCAGCAAACTTTATGATGAGTTCTTCCGTTATATCAGAGTTTGCCCAGAGTGGGGATTCCTCCTATCAGGAGCAAGTAGCCGAATTATGTACCATGTTTCTATCCTCCAATTCCACTTACGATGATATCAGTATTGTAAATAAGAGTGGTGATGTCCTTTACAGTACAGACTCCACAAAAACTGGTACTAATCTTGCAAGTGAAGATTATTTTACAACAATGGTCTCCAGCGGATTAAGCACACAAGGTGGTGTCTTCACTTCACAAAGCTCTGGTGAACCCAGTGTAACTTTTGCCATTCCACTTCGTAGTGATCTTAGGATGAATAATACGATGGATAACACACAACAAGCATCTGAGCAACAGCCCTCACAGCCAGTAGATATGCAGATGGGCTTAGAAATACCTAACGCTAGTGAAGAAACCGCTGTAGAGGAATTCACAGGCGCAATCATTACCTCTGTGAAAGTATCTGCATTTGATAATATTCTTGCTGATCTAAGTGTTGCAGACTATGAATCTGGATATGCCTATATTTTAGATGCCGATGGTAACGTCATCTATCACCCTGATGATAGCGTCATTGGATCAAAGTTTGATATAGAAGAATTGGATACATTGCTAACAGAAATTCACTCCCATACTGGTTTCTCAAATCTTATTACCTATAACGAAAATGGCGTAATAAAATATGCAAGTTACATCACTAACCCAGATAACAATTGGACAATCTTAGTTGGTGCCGATGAATCAGAAGTACTTGATTCTCTAAATGTTGTTGCTGCCAATACCTTTTTGCTAACCTTAATCCTCATCCTTCTAATAAGTTTAGTAGCATATTTGGTTACAGGAACAATAACCAAATCTATTGACAGCATTACAGAACTAATTCATTTAACTGCAGAATTGGATTTTCTTGAGGAACCCTCCAACCAGAAGCTCTTTAAAAGCAAAGATGAAACTGGAGAAATGAGTCGAGCCATTTCAAAAATGCGCGTAGCTCTAAAAGCTATGATTTTACATATAAGTGAAGTATCAACGCAAATCAACCATTCTTCATCCAATTTAAATGAGATCTCCATAGCAATGAATGATCATGCAACAGACAATAGTGCTATTGCAGAAGAATTATCCTCCAGTATGGAAGAAACAGCTGCAACAACGGAACAGATCAATGCAGCAATTGAGCAAATTAGTAACAATTCCAGAGATATTGCCAATAAAGTTATTTTAGGAGCAAAGCTATCCGAAGATATCATTAACCGTGCAGCGGATTTAAAAGCTACCACCACCAAAGCCACTCTAAATACCCAGAAAATATATGAAGAGGTTCGTGTTAAGACAGATCTTGCAATGAAGCAAGCGAAGGCTGTAGAAAAAATAAGCCTTTTGACAAAAACAATTAAAGATATCGCCAGCCAAACAAATCTCCTTGCATTGAATGCTTCTATTGAAGCAGCCAGAGCTGGTGAAGCTGGCAGCGGCTTTACTGTTGTTGCACATGAAATAGGTGTACTTGCGAATCAGTCCACTAAAACCGTTACCAACATTACGGAAACTGTGGAAGAAGTATATGAAGCAGTGGGTGAGATGGCAAAGTGCCTGGAGCAGACCTTGGAATTCCTTGGTAAGAATGTATTGCCAGACTACGATTCTTTCTTAAACACCAGTGCAAAATATAATGAAGATGCTGGTGTTATGAGCGAAACCATGGATAATATTCAGACTCAAATAGAACAGTTAAATACAAATGTGTTTGATATTGCAAAATCAATATCTGAAATAAATATTATGATTAGTGAATCCTCCAGCGGTGTAAACGACGTTGCAGAAAAGAACACAGAAATTGGTGCTCTTACCAGTCAAACACAGGAGATGTCTCTTCAAAATGGTGAGTATGCAAAGGGACTACAGGATATCGTAGATAAGTTTAAATTATAATTCAGCATATGAATTTATTCCTTATGAAAAAGCCAGAAGCAATGAGAAATCAACCAAGATTTCTCTATACTTCTGGCCTTTTGTATATCTAGTATTACATCATTTTGGTATTATTACGTTTTCGCATATAGTCATTTAGCTTTAGTTTTTATGCTTAGTCGATTTTTATTAATAACCACTTACTTTATTTCTTCAAATGTGTAAAACCCTTCGTTCGGATTATAATAAACCTTATAAATCATCTCTTCATTATCCATACCAGCAAGAACGTATCCATAAGACTTACTTAAATAAACAACCTCATCTATTGGTACAAGATCTACAGCTTCAAATCTTTCCTGACTTGAAAGTAAAGCTATAGCTTCATCAACCGTGGTTTTGGGTATAGCGAGTAAAAACATAATCCAGTATGCAGGTGTAATAATACATAACATACGAAAAGGAGAGTATTTTTTCTTTACCATCGGTCTTTTTGATTTCGCTCCATATATAATTCCAATACCGCAAAGTAGAACTATTGCTATACTCTTAAATTTGAGTGTAGCGCCTAATATGATTCCATTATAAATTCTTCGATCCACTATTATTGCAATAATTAACAAAATAATATTTACTGTTATTAAGAGAATTATTGCCATGCGTTTTTTATCCATAAAATCACCCCATGTCTATTAAACCAATTTTTCACGAACTGATACCTTAGTTAAATAGGAACCAGCCTTGTATGATAACACAGCAATATTGACTTCAAATATATAAATAGTCAGCTATCAATCAAATTTCTATAAATCTTTAAAATGAAACTTCTTCACTCCACTGGAATAGTCTGCCACTATTTGACCGCTTCCAAAAAGCTTATACTTATAGCTTACCAATCCTTCTAGACCAACTGGTCCTCTGGCATGAAGTTTTCCTGTACTAATTCCAACCTCTGCTCCAAAACCGTATCGGAATCCATCGGCAAAACGTGTGGAACAATTCTGATATACATTTGCAGAATCCACCATTCTCATAAATAACTCGGCTACTATTGCATCTTCTGTAAGGATGCTATCTGTGTGATGGGAGCCATAGTAATTGATATGGTCTATTGCTTCCTCAACAGATTCTACTGTCTTAACAGAAATAATATAATCAAGATATTCCGTATGATAATCTTCCTCATCTATTGGTTTACAATCAACAATCTGGCGAATATCCTCTGTTGCTCGAACTTCAACAGCTTTTTCTTTAAGAGCTATCATCAGTTCAGGCATAAGATTTTCCACAATATCTTTATGAACTAGCAAGGTTTCCACTGTATTGCAAGCAGACACATACTGTGTTTTTGAATCTACTATGATAGGAATTGCTTTCTGAATATCTGCTATTTTATCAACATAAATATGGCAGATTCCATCGGCGTGACCCATAACAGGAATCTTTGTGTTATTCATAATATATTGAACAAAGGAGTTGGAGCCTCTTGGTATCAGTAAATCCACTGACTCATGACAGGTTAATAGTTCTTTAATCTCATTTCTTTCTTCCAACTGCAACATACAATTTGCTGGAACTCCTACCTTGGTGACAGCCTCATGTATTACGGTGAATAGAGCCTTATTGGTCTTCATAGCCTCACTT
>JAFACO010000357.1 GCA_023425485.1 Bacillota bacterium | reverse complement strand
GTACATACCATCCAAGTAACTATTACCGTTTTTACAGTATTCTTAGTAATATCGTTTTCTTCTCCTGGGTACATCATTTCATATCTACGCCTAATTTGTTCTGTATACCCTCTGGTTAGTCCATTCCCGTTTAGCATTTTATAGAGGAATAATGGTATTTGATTTCTTTGTTTTTTGCTTAAGGCAGCTCCTATGTTGTTTTTGGCCTTGTCTTTTTTATCTTGCTTTTGAACCAAATAGAAGGTGAAAGGCAAAACGATGACTAAAGCTGCAGCCATAATAAATATTAATTGCCTGTTCATCCAACTCCTCCTATTTTTGAGTGAAACAATAAAAACTTCTCCCTATCCTGACTACTGAGATTTTTTATTATTTTCTGAATGCAATTTTTTGAAAGAGTATTTTTTAAAACATATTTTCCTTCCTCATAGACAATTATTTCTCTTGTTTCAAAGGCTCTACGCCTTGCCAAGACACCTAGGTGTAACGCAATATCTTTAAGACTATCACCAGTTTCAACAGTAGTTCTAGGTAATGGTATAATTTCAGAGATGTAACTGATATATCTAATACCATCCGGTGACTTTTCCCAATGAATATCAAGGTCAATTGCGTTTGCTACTTGTTCCTCCGCCGTCATTTCGTTTGTAAATATTCCTTCCTTTGACAGTGTTGCATTACGAAAATAATCGACCAAGTTGGAAGGTGAATTCGTATGACAAGTTGCCATAGTACACTTTGTTCCAGATTGTGTCAGTGTTATAAATGCGTTTGCTTGAGCTGCATCGTTAATCTCTCCAAGAAGCATTATCATTGCCTCTGTTTTTTTCCCTAGATTAATTGCTTCAATAATATTCACATCTTCTGTTTTCCTGAACGGAACAATATTTAAGCCCGTATATAGGTGATTAAGCCATAACTCAAACTCTGGTTCGAAAGTTCTTATTTCATATCGCTGATCAAGATATTTCAGTATTTCTTTCAAAAAAGTTGTTTTCCCGGAACCCATATCGCCGGATATAATGATATTTAACATCCCTTTTACAACCCAGCCTACAAATTCAATAACAGCTTCCTTATTTTCTCCTTTTACCAGAGTATTTATATCCATTCCTTTTGAACTTTCAAACTTACGAATGAAGAATGACCATCCGGCTGTGAACTTAGGTCTAGTTACAACAATCCTGCTGCCATTGCGCAAATAGGATAATTTATAACCACTGGAAGAGGTAAGATGTCCTACATTGTCATAACGATATAAGTTTTTGCATACCCTGATGAGTTCTTCTCTGCTATCAAATCCAAGGAAAGACAACCTTATGGGCTTTCCACCTAGTACAATCCATATACTGTTATACGATTTATCAATGGTAATATCTTCTGATTTCATTATTTCTTCTATGTAGTTATATTGCTCCTCTGTTACACCGCTTGTCCCTCCTAAGATACTGTCAATTGATTTTTGATAAACTAACTCATCAATCACACCAAAGCCAAACGTCAACTGAAATAATCTTTGCGCCAAAACCTCCAGCTTAATTACATAGGTAAGTACTGGTTTTATGAACAAAAATGATTTATTTATATCCTCTTTTGTAACTTCATAATAAAACCCTTTTTCATTCTGTTTTTCCTGATCAAACTTACACGTTTTATTAAGTACGCCAAAGGCATCTAACCCATAATCTTGCTTATATTTGTTTAGCAAGATTTCAAATTTATCCAGTTCTGTAAGTTGTGGTGTATTTTCATAAGGAATCACAGAATCAATGGTTTCTTCATTGATTTTAAGCTTGCTTTGAATTAAATCTTTTATGTAATCTTTCAGATATTCTCTCTCACCTAAATAACCTTCTGCACAAGATCTTATTGCCTGATTTAATCTCTCTTTTTGTTTCTTTCTTTTTTCTAGTGCCTTTCTACTTATATAGAGCTCGGAAAGATTTTGATTGAGTATATCATTAAAAATTGTCTTTAACTTTTCACTAAGATATTCTAATGTATATTCATTAAAATCTGATTCTTCCTCGTCAGGTTCTACATCCTTTTTAAAAACAAAGTATATTACCAATAATGCTACTGCAGATATCAAAGCAAGATAAATTGTATTATTTTCAATGAACATTTATATGCCCCCTTATTACTTGCTTCCTGCTAGTTTTATTATTTTTTCCGCTGTATTTATCGATTTTCTTATAAAATACTTTTCACTTTCCTTGGGATTATCAATACATTTTCTTACGAAGCTTACAACATTTCTATCAATAAGCGCATCCTTAAAAGCCGTATTATAAGGTATTGTTCCAGAATTAATAATTTTTATTTCGTTATATTTTCTACGTATATTGCGAATGTTGTATTTTGAATTACTATCATAGGACCCAAATAAATAAAAAATCTTACTGCTTATTTTCTCTCTATATTCTTTTTTAAACATTTCAATAATACCTATATTTTGGCTCATGTTTACCACCACTAAATCCGCATCTTCTATTATATTCATTGATAAACTATTCGCTGATGGACTTGCATCAACAAATACTATTTCATAATGCTCTTCAATTATCTTTAATAAAGTTGGTGTCACTTTACCCATTTCATAGTCAAAAGAACTTCGATTCGTTTTTGTTGTCCCTGGTAGAAGAGTGACATTTGTATTCTCTAAAGGAATACTGCAATTCTCAATTGTCTTTTTGACAATCTTATCTGACTTAAAATCTCTGACAAGTGCATCTATTCCAATATCTAAAAAATAAGCTGAATTTTCTTTGGAATTACTTTCTATTAAAGGTGCTTCGAGGTTATTAAAACTAAAATGCGTTTGAGTAATAAGTGATTTCTTCTTAAACAATATTCCTGCTATCAGAGATACCATAAGAAAATTGCTTGTCATGACTGTTTGTCCATGTACTGGCGACCAAAAAACTATCCTCACAATTAATCACCTTTCCTTGCAGCTTTATACGCTTCCCGCAGCTTTTTTTCTTTTAGATCAGGATAATGCATCCCTGCTACTTTCATAAGATACAATTGTAATTCTTTATTTATCGCAACAAATACAACGGACTGCTCTGAAACACACCGAATTGCATTAGCGAGGTTTGACTCATCTAGATAAACGAAGTCAATTTTATCTTTTTCTATCAGTCCCTCTAATTCATTTGATATGTTTTTGCTGCCATAGTTCGTGCTAATCATATTCCTTATAAGAACCGTTTTGTCTTTGCAGAGTAGCTGCGAAATCATATTTTTAGTCATAGCCAAATTATGTAAAAATGGATCTGAAACAATCGTTACACGGGTACAATACTCTGAAATATCACCGTTCATTCCATAGGAAATTAAGATATCGTCATAAGCATTAATAATATCATCTGTCAGCGGAAACTTACCGTAATCTACATGTCGATAAGTAATAGGCTCTTTGTTAACATTAATGCCATTCACCATAGGGAAAACGTATTCAAACGCTTTTGAATTACTACTTTCTAAAATAAGCACTTTACGTTCTAACTTAGATAAGATTCTAGCAAGATACAGAATGTAATCAAAGTTTTCTACCCCTATGTAAGCAACAATATTATTCGCCATACTCTACATCACCTTCCCTTGCTTCTTCCTCGTCTACATAAAACATATACTCATCTCTGATTTGATCTTGTTCATATTCCACCGTTCCCACCTCTCCAACCTCTTCTTCAGCATCAGGAATGCCGCTTGGTTTGATAGCAGCCGATTGTTCTTCCTCGGTTACACCTTTATTAATATCATTAAATTCATAATTTGATACGTCCCAGGCAGCAGCCGATACATCAACTTTCATACTTGCAGCAAGACGATTTTCTAATGACTTTCTAACTTCTGCACTAAGCTCCTGTGTATATATTTCAATAATATCTGGATTACTTTCAATTAGTGACATTACTTGAAGGCTTGGTGTATAGGTAACTATTGATGCTTCCTGAATGCTTGGCTCAACATATTTGGCTGTAATTAATTTAGATCCCTGATATAACCCTGCATCCACAATAGCAGCTGACATATTTAATAATTCATCTTCGCTTAGCCAAAAATAACAGGTGGTATTTTCCGGTTGAACTCCTTTAATCACCTTCTTTGATATAACTACGTAGCTTTCACCATTGGGATATACGATTCTAATATCTACTGTATCATTGCTAACTATGTTGGTATTTATATGAATGACTTCATATTCCATTTCCCTTTGATCTGTGGTAACTGACTTATCAGTTAACATGCCTGTTAGCAGTTGTGTTCCTGTCATTATAGGAATAATAGACACCTTTCCAATATCTGCTTCTGTAATGAAGGTATCTATGGGTTGTTGTGAATAAACAGTTTGAATTAAAACATTCTCTTTTGTAACCATTTCTCCTGCTGCTATATCCTGATTTGCTATATAAATAGTTCTTTTGTTTTCTGCCATTTCACTATATGCATTTTTCAGTAGTAATGAGTATTTATCCTTAACCTGCCCTGTAATTATTATAGACGTTGCAATTGCTGCACCGCCCATAACCAGAATACAAAGAGCTGCAACAATAATATATTGCTTCGTTGTACGTTTTAATTTTCTTCTCATATTCACCTCCATTTTACGAATGCGTATGCGAGCAAACTAGAACTGATATACCAAGCATAAGCAACAATATTGTAACAAAATACGTGAGAACCACCCATTTCTTAGATAAAAGAGTCGCCATCTGTGAAGACTTTTGTTTCTTCCTTTTTAGGTATTTACCTCCTGTCGCTCCAATAAGGAACAACAGGCAGGCAAACAAAAATGTACCCAATAGGAGGAAACCTACCATTCGAATTAACATTATTGCAGACACATTAGCTCCTTTTGCTTTGCTAATTCCACAGCTCTTCTAACAATAATACTTGTGGATTTCTTCACAGAATTCATAAAAATATAATTTGGATTTTCCTTGGAACCGTTATAGTTCCGGGAAATAAACTCAACAACATCCCCATTACTATAGGCTGTTTCATAAGCTTCATTTCTTGGTAAAACAACTATATTTTCTGGGTTAATCCCATATTTACTGATTAAATATCTTGCATGCAGTTTTGTATGATTATCATAATTACTTAGTAATAAAATTGATTTGGGAAGCAGAGAAGAATAATTAAGAAAGAAATCCTCAAGAATTGATTGTTTTTGACACAGATTAACAACGATTAGATCCGAATTATCCAGAATAGTTTTTGTACTAAGGTGAAGATTACTTGCAGTATTAAAAAAGGTTGCATCACTAAAATCGTTTAATACCTCCAGTAGTTGTTCCATACAATGATCAAATTCATAATCAAAAATCTCATTATGAATCACCCTACTCTGAGGAAGGTAATATAAATGCTTTGCAATAATTTCTTTGCAGAATTGTTGCATCATTGACCTGGTAAAATCACCACGATAAATTTTACGGATTAACCCTTCTAATCCACCTCCATCGTAATAATTTGTTCCCGAATCACAAAAAAGATTTAGATTTGACCTGCCTAAAAAAGCCTTACCTAGATTGTTACTACATAGACTATTCTCTATTGCCATAACAGTATATGGATAACGAATTACCGTTGCAACGCAGATGGCTGCTAGATTTGCGGAGACCTGACACTTTTCGTTGTCATTGCTCCAAAATGCTATTTTCAATAAATAAACACCTTCTTCCAATATGATTTAGTAGCGTATTTCAATTACTTAAACTTTTAATATGGTTATATTAAGACTTAGATTACATGAAATCATAATCCATCCAAATATGATTTAGATCGAATAAATTTATAACTTCGTAACACAATTAATTCAATGAATTAAGCAAATTAAAAATAAATATGTTATAACTGTTTGGATAATGTAAGAAATTGATTTGGAGGAAAGATAAGAATTAAACGATAATGATAAATTAGAAAATGTTAATTAACGTAAAGGAAAATTAAATAAATACTTACAAGATAAATCTGTTTTTATATTACCAGTATTTCAAAAAATTGTAAACAAGTTTTCACTTATAAAAATTAACATATTTTTTGTAAATTTATGTATATTTATAACAAATGACTTTTTATTATCTAATTTACACACTATTTATTTCAACTTATTGTTAATCCTCTTTATGTTATATAATACTTCATTGACAATATCAATATATTGATAATATATTGATATCAGGAGGTGAATCTTATGCCATTAATCAGACCAAGTTCCGACTTACGCAATTCATATAATCAGATATCCGAATACTGTCATACTTATTCAGAACCAGTTTATATAACTAAAAATGGAAAAGGAGATCTCGTAGTACTTGATATTGAAACCTATGAAAAGCTAGTATCGCGCTTTGAATTAAGCACTCTTTTAGACCAAGGCTTAGTTGATGTTAAGAAAAAGAATTATATCAATGCAAATGAATTCTTTAACGAATTGGAAGGAAGGTACAAAGATGTCACTTTATAATGTTGTAATTACGAAAACAGCTCAACGTGACTTACTTGACATCTTTGATTATATTGCTTTCGAATTATGTTATTTTCTATCAGGTACTCGAGAATATAAATCATGTAATTGTTATTCGAATCCTTTATAAAAAAAGAAATTGGGAGCAATTCCTGACCCCCAGTTAAACTTTCTTATCTTCATTATCTCTTTTGCTGGCTCCCACTTACAACGAATTTGAGACACAATCGCATTTTCTTTCTTTAATTCCTTGAATGCATTATCGACTTCCTTACGATCTAAACCTGATAATTGCTCAACTTCTCCTGCACTTTTTTACTGTGCTATTTCTCACATATATCAATCGCCTTCATATATTAATACTGCTATAAATTTAGCCGATAATACGGGATCGGAACATTTTCATTATATAGTCTTAATTCCTGGAAACCAGAAATCGGACAATTTATATGTAATTAAATATGGAGATGAAATGAAAATGAATATAAATAACGAAAATGATGAAATGTCTACAACATCACACCAGAATAATTCTGATCAACAGGTGTGGAATTTTATATCAGCACCAGATTTACATCCTATGAAGGTAACAGTCCTAAGAGATAAGCCTGGTACAGCTGATGGATTGATATTCATTGCACCTTTTACCCTATACGAATCAACCATGATAGGCCAGACTGGTGCCCTGATTATGGACCAATCCGGTACCCCTGTATGGTTTCATCCCCTTTGCAGTACTTATATACAGAATACTGACTTTCGTGTACAAACCTACCTGGGAAAACCAGTTTTAACCATGTGGCAGGGTACAATATCAGGTACACAGTCACCTACTCTTAATCTTCCTGCAGGAGATCCAGAGCCTGGTGCTTGTTATCTTATATTAAATCAAAATTATCAGGTTATCAAAAGAATTATGGCACAGAAGGGATTTACTTCAGATTTACATGAATTCACAATAACAAAACGAAATACTGCATTATTTACCGCCATCCAGCAAGTTCCCGCTGATCTGTCCCCTTATGGTGGAACACAAAACGGATATATTGATGACTGCTCCATTCAAGAAGTTGATTTAGAGACCGGAGAACTGCTTTTCTTCTGGAATGCACTCTCCCATATCAATCCGGCGGACTCTTTCATACCTGCTTCCTCTGCAACAGAAAGTAATAATGTATGGGACTGCTACCACATCAACTCGATTGATGAAGGTTCGGAGCACTCTCTATTAATAAGTATGCGAAATATGTGGGCAGTTTATGAAATTAATAAGGATACTGGCGAAATTCAATGGAAGTTAGGAGGAAAATCAGGTGATTTTACAATAAAGCCTGGTGCCAACTTTTCCTGGCAACATCATGCTCGCTACAGAGGTTATAACAGAATAAGCATGTTTGATGATGCTTGTTGTGCCTCCTCCACCTCTCCACCACAATGTCAATCCCATGGTTTAATTTTGGAACTTGATTTCTGCGATATGACAGCTAAAGCAGTCAGAACATATTTTCACGACCCTGCTTTATATGTTCCTAGCCAAGGAAATGTACAAAAGCTTTCCAATGGAAACCAATTTATAGGTTGGGGGCAGGAACCCTACCTGTCAGAATACGCAGAGGAAGGCAACACTAAAGATAATCCCAAACATAATTTCTTATATGATGTACGCTATCCGAATGAAAATATGTCCTATCGTGCTTTTAAAAATAAATGGAAGGGATATCCTACCTATCCACCGAGCATTGCTGTAATATCAACGTGCAATAATGTTCATCTATATGCCTCCTGGAATGGTTCCACAGAAACTGTTGCCTGGCAGATACTTGCCGGAACATCTCCGGAGTGCTTATCCGTTGTAATTGAAAGAACGCCAAGAACAGGCTTTGAAACAAATGTTAACCTCCAATCAGTTGGACCATATTTTCAAATCCACGCACTTGACTCCTACAATCAAATCATAGGAACTTCAAGGATAGCTGCAATATAGCAAGAATAAAATGCATAGAAAAGCTGCCACACAAATGTTCTGACCCCAAAAAGTTTGACGAAAATTATTAATCAACTAATAAGGATTGAATCCTGTATTGTACAGGACTCAGTCCTTTTAGTTTTCCTAATTCTTTGGTTATTGTAGTAATATATACTTTTCTAATTCAATTCTAAATTCCTCCATTGATTTAAATTCTCACAGATTTAGTAATTCAGATTTAAGCAGTTCAAAAAAGTTTTCTATTA
>JAFACO010000328.1 GCA_023425485.1 Bacillota bacterium | reverse complement strand
CCCACACCTAAGGTTGAAGAGGTAAGTAAAGACGGATTAAATATTAAGTTAAGTATCACACAGGATAAAGCTACAGGAAGTGTAGCAGCAGAAATTAAGTTACCAGTAGAAGATATTCTAAATAAAGTAACCCAGCAGCCTGAGGGTGAGAAGCTTAAATTAAGTATTCCTGTATCTTCACAAAGTGTAGTGGAATTAATGAAGCAGGAAGAAGTGTCCAAGGTTAATTTAACAGTTACTGTACCTAATAGCATTCTTGCAGATAATCGAATTCAAGTATCAAATATTGATCTTGATTCAGCATTATTACAAGAGGCATCAAAATCCGGCAATGATATAACAGTAGCTGTAATAGATGAAAACGGTAAGGAACAATATAGTTGGACTTTTTCTGGGAAAGATCTTGCAACTTCAAATAGTAAGCCTGAAGATGTTAATCTATCACTTTCTGTATCTAAGGTTTTAGATAATGAGGTAGTAGGTAAGGTTTTAGCCAATTCAAAATCTAATAATGGAATTGTAGTAAGCTTCAATCATGTTGGAGTATTGCCAGCACAGTCCGGTGTAAAGGTTTATGTTGGTAATCAAGATGATATTAAAGCAGGTGAAAAGATTTATGCATATCACTTTAATCCAAAAACAAGTAAACTTGAAACACTTCCATACAGTTCAAATTATGTTGTTAGTAAAGATGGATATATAACAATTAATATTTTGCACTGTTCAGAATATGTTTTATTACCTAAATCCGCAGAGAGTACTCTTACAACTTCTTTAGTAGATCAGATTGCAGTTTATCCTGCAAGTAAGACACTTTATTATGGAGGAAGTAAGGGAACTACGACACAAATTAAAGTTGATTTGCCAAGCACAATGGAATTAGTGACAAAACAAAAGGATAAAACCTCGCAGGATGCCATTGGAGGAGTTACTGTTTCGTACTCAAGTAGCAATTCAAAGGTAGCTAAAGTAAATGCAAATGGTAAAATTACAGCAGTCGGAGTTGGTACTACTGTGATTAAAACAAAGATTACTCTTTACAGCGGGAAAACCAAAGTAGTAACTACAACAGTTAAGGTAAAGAAACCATCCATTAAAGTAACTGCAAGTGTTAGTAAGCTATCGTTAGGAGAATCTTTTACCTTTACAGCAAATGCTACAGGGTACGACACTAAAGAGATTCAATGGTCAACAACTAAAAAGTCAATAGTTTCGATTAACAAATTAACGGGTAAAGCAACTGCTGTCTCTACGGGTACAGACTATGTTGTTGCAAAAGTTGGAGGCATTGAGACTAAAATTAAAGTTGTTGTAACAAAATAATATATTATAGGTATAGAAGAATTTTAGTAATATAAATAATGAAAGCCGGAAGCAAAGGGGATTTTCTTAGCTTCCGGTTTTCTATTTATTCGTGCCCACGTAAATGTAAGAAACTCATGTAGCTTATCTCTTGCAGTTTCAAATGTTAACACAAACACAAGGAAGCTGTCTAGATAGGAATTCGACCGAGGAATAAGTATTGCGATAGAATAAAGAGTGTGCTATACTTTCAGAAAATTTACTAAGTTGTAACTGTCAGTAACTTTGCAGTTATAAGGGCATTTTTGCTGCCAATGTGCACAAAATGGATAATAAATAGTTACAATATTCTTTTTGGAGGTGTAAGATGATATCAGAAAAGATGATAGGATTGGTTAAGAATAGTTCCATGATTCGAGCTATGTTTGAAGAAGGCAAGCGTTTATCAGAACAGTATGGAGCAGATAAAGTATATGATTTTAGTCTGGGTAATCCAAGCGTGGAACCGCCTATTGAAATAAAACAAGCCTTACTTGAGGTAATTCAGGAAGAGAATCCGAATGTTGTACATGGTTATATGAATAATTCTGGTTATGAAGATGTTCGTGAAGCAATTGCAGAATCAATTAATCGAAGACATGGGACTTCCTTTCATCATAATAATATTGTAATGACCGTAGGAGCTGCAGGAGGATTAAATGTAATTCTTAAGACTCTGCTAAACCCAGGTGATGAGGTAGTGACCTTCGCTCCATTTTTTGGAGAGTATCGTAATTACGTGAATAACTTTGATGGAAATTTGGTAGTTGTACCACCTAATCTAATTGATTTTCAACCCAGTGCTGAAGAATTTGAAAAGCATATTACAGCCAAAACAAAGGCGGTAATAATTAATACCCCAAATAATCCAACCGGTGTTATTTACAGTGAAGCTACGATTAAAATTATTTCAGATATTTTAAGAAAGAAAGAGAAGGAGTTTGGTATTACTATCTACCTAATAGCGGATGAACCATACCGCGAATTGGTCTATGGAGGGGAAGAGGTTCCATACCTGACCAAGTACTACCATAATACGATTGTTGCGTATTCCTATAGTAAGTCACTTTCACTTCCGGGAGAAAGGATTGGATATTTGGTATTACCGGATCAACTCTCTGACAGTGAGAATGTCATAGCCGCGGCGAATGTTGCAAATAGAGTTCTAGGCTATGTTAATGCACCCTCCTTGATGCAACGAGCTGTTGCAAAATGTTTGGAAGCAAAGGTGGATGTGGAAGTCTATAATCGTAACAGAGAACTAATTTATAATAGTTTAACCTCTTATGGTTATAAATGTGTAAAACCACAGGGAGCATTTTATCTCTTTGTAAAGGCTTTGGAGGAAGATGATAAGGCATTTGCAGAGGCAGCAAAGAAATATAATATATTAATTGTACCTGGGTCTGCCTTTGGCTGTCCGGGGTATTGCAGAATTGCTTACTGTGTAGATTACGGGGTTATTGAGCGTTCATTACCTGGATTTTTAGCTTTAGCCAAAGAATATAGTATATCATAAAGTATAGTATGATTTGAGCGTTAAAAGCCAATCTAGTCTATAAATGATGAATAAGCCAGCATATATATCCGGCTAGACTTGCCTTACCATTCTATGAATTGCCTAAGAAGAGGTAATTCATAGATGCCGGTCTGCGCTATCTGGATATATACACAGTCATATTCATCCCTTCCAGTTTAGGAGGCTTTTAACACTCAAATCATAATATTCGGTTATGAAAGGATATGGTATCTTATTAAATATATATAGGAAAGGATAGCGGTCAATTCATCGACCGCGAAGGTAAATATATGAAGCCTTGGGAGAAAAATATTCGAAATGTCGTTCCTTATGTTGCTGGCGAACAGCCCAGCAAGATAGGTATGGTGAAGTTGAATACCAATGAGAATCCGTATCCACCTGCACCTGGGGTACAAAGAATATTATCAGAAATAAATACTGATTTGTTAAGGCTTTATCCGGACGGAAATGCACAGCCGTTATTAAAAGAATTAGCTCATTTTTATAAGATAAAAGAGGAACAGGTTTTTGTTGGAGTTGGCTCTGATGATGTACTTGCAATGGCTTTCCTTACATTTTTTAATTCGGATAAGCCAATTATTTTCCCGGATATCACTTATTCCTTCTATAGAGTTTGGTGCGATTTGTTTAAAATCCCTTATCAGACACAACCCTTGGATGAAAACTTTCATATTAAATTAGCAGATTATAATAAAGACAATGGCGGTGTGGTTATAGCAAATCCAAATGCACCCTCCTCAATCTATGCAAGCCTTTCTGTAATTGAGGAAATAATTAAAAAGAACCAGGACTCTATTGTAATCATAGATGAAGCTTATATTGATTTTGCAGGAGAATCTGCAATAAGCTTGATTGAAAAGTATGATAATTTATTGGTTGTTCAGACTTTTTCTAAATCACGTTCCATGGCAGGAATGAGAATTGGTTTTGCAATGGGTAATCCAATACTGATTGGTGCACTTAATAATGTGAAAAACTCCTATAATTCCTATACCATGAATTTAACTTCCATCCTGGCTGGCGTTGAAGCTGTAAAGGATACTAAGTATTTTGAGGAAGGAATAGAAAAAGTTGTTGAGGTGAGAACCTTTACCGAACAAAAGCTTAGTGAACTGGGATTTACCTTTCCAAAATCGGCTACTAATTTTATCTTTGCTACCCACGAAAAGGTACCAGCAAAGGCAATACTTGAGCACTTAAGAAATCAAAATATATATGTGCGTCATTTTAATGTACCTAGAATAGATAACTATCTTCGTATTACAATTGGTACGAAGGAAGAAATGGAAAGGCTGCTGGCTTGTTTGCAAGTTTTTTTTGATTCTAGCGTCAAAAGCCAATCTAGTCTATAAATGATGAATAAGCCCGCATCTATATCCATCCCTTTCAGTTTAGGAGGCTTCTGATACTCGAATCATTTCTTAGAAATAAAGGATAGATTTATAGTTTACAGCATATCGTAAGCTACAAGAAAGGTAAGATACTATAATGAATTATCAAAAAGAGCTGGATATAATTATTAATCAGCTGGAACAAAAGGAAAGTACTCCAAAATTATTAATTCATAGTTGTTGTGGACCCTGCAGCAGTTATGTTCTGGAATATTTGTCAAAGTATTTTGAGATTACAATTTTTTATTATAACCCAAACATTCACCCACAGGAGGAATTTGTTCGAAGAGCTAAGGAACAGGAAACATTAATTGATACCATGCAGCTTTCTTCGAAAGTTAAGTTTCTGCTGGGTCAATATTATCCCAAGGATTATTATGATAGAATTAAGGGGCTGGAGCAGGAACCTGAGGGAGGGTTACGCTGCTTTGAATGTTATGAAATGCGGCTTCGTGAAGCTGCAAAGCTAGCAAAGGAACAGGGCTTTGACTATTTTACAACTACTTTAACGATTAGTCCGCACAAGAATGCGGAGAAACTGAACGAAATAGGGGAAACCTTATCAAAGGAATACCAGATATCCTTTCTGCCCTCTGATTTTAAGAAGAAAAATGGTTACAAACGTTCTATTGAGCTATCAAGGGAATATGATTTATACCGTCAGGATTATTGTGGTTGTGTATTCTCAAAGAAAGAAGCAGACTTAAGGAGAGAACAGTCCGTAGAAAAACAGGGTGAATAAAAAATATCAGTTATAATTATAAATATTAGTTATAATAAGATTGAATAAATGATAAGAGGAACAATAGACCAAAGAACAGCACCTTGCTGTATTCTTTGGTCTTATTCGGGAAAATGGAGAGGAAATAAGGTATGACGTTACAGGAGGCTAAAATTGGAGTTACCTATGTAATTGCTTCTATGGATCTCGATCAGGCTACTTCCAGAAGGCTTGGAGTATTGGGACTTACAAAGGGGACTAAAATAAAGGTATTGAATCGTAACCTTGGAGGAGCTGTTATTCTCATGGTTCGAGGGAGTAGACTTGCTTTAGGTAAAAAAATAACGCAAACAATATATATGGGGGAGACAGTATGAGTAGACAGGAAATCCAGATTGCATTTGTCGGCAATCCAAACTGTGGAAAGACGACTCTCTTTAATGCTTATACAGGTGCAAAACTTAAGGTAGCTAACTGGCCTGGTGTAACCGTTGAAATGAAAGAGGGCTCTTACATATATCAAAATAATAGGCTAAAGCTGGTGGATCTCCCCGGTGTTTATAGTCTTACCTCCTATACAATGGAGGAGAAACTGACTAGAGAATACCTAACTGATTCTAAGGTAGACGTAATTGTCAATGTTGTGGATGCTTCCAATCTTGAAAGAAATTTGTATCTGACCCTTCAACTTGCTGAACTTGGAAAACCGATGGTCCTGGCACTTAATATGATGGATATAGTCAAGGAAAGAGGAATGGAAATTGATCTGTCCAAATTGTCTGCACTGCTAAAAATACCTGTCGTAGCAGTCTCGGCAAGAAAAAAGACTGGTTTGGAGCAGTTAATAAGTGCTGTTGTTGAACTGGGCAAAAAGCCTTCTTTTATAAAGGAGAGAAAACAAGCAACCTTTGAGAAAGTGAACACAAAGCCATTGCAATCAGGTGCTTCTTTAATGAATGAGGAAGAGATTAATATAAAATATGACATTATTGAAAAGATGTTAGAGAAAGTTATGGTTAGGAAACAGGAAAGAGCTGAATCTTCTGACAACGTTGATCGTATTTTGACTCATCGTTTCTTTGGACTTCCTATCTTCTTAATTATTATGGGTTTAGTTTTCTTTTTCACTTTCAAAGTAGGGGATTTTATTAAAATAGGTTTTGAGTTTATTATTGACTGGATTTCTACCAGTACACAAAGCCTAATGATAACTCTGCAGGTCAGTGATATTGTTACCTCCTTGGTCGTAGATGGAATTATTGCTGGGGTGGGAGGAATTATAACATTTCTACCAAATATTTTTATATTATTTTTAGCACTGGCCTATCTGGAGGATAGCGGATATATGGCTAGGGTAGCCTATGTTATGGATGGAATTATGAGCAAACTTGGTTTATCTGGAAAAGCCTTCATTCCAATGCTACTTGGTTTTGGATGTACGGTACCCGCAATTATGGCCTCTCGTTCCCTTGAGAATATGCAGGATCGTAGAAAGACAATTTTGATTACGCCCTTTATGTCCTGTAGTGCAAGACTTCCTATTTATATATTATTTTCACAAATGTTTTTTCAGCCCTATGCAATGTGGGCAGCATATTCCATGTATTTGTTAGGTATTGTTGTAGCAATAGCGGTAGCATTTGTAATGAAAAGTTCCACGGATAAAAGCCTAATGAATGCATTGCTTATTGAACTGCCAGAATACAAAGCACCAAATTGGCAAACCATAGGTATTACAGTATGGGAAAAGGTAAAGGAGTATATAACGAGAGCAGGTACAACGATTTTTATAGCTTCTGTTGTAATATGGGTAATTCTTAACTTTGGTCCAAGTGGTATGGTTACGGATATGTCAATGAGCTTTGGTGCAACTATAGGAAAGGTACTTGCGCCTTTGCTAGCCCCAGCGGGTCTTGGCTTATGGCAGGTGGTTCTTGCCTTAATCTCCGGTATCGCTGCGAAGGAAGTCGTTGTATCAAGTTTTAGTGTATTATTTCATATTAGTGACATTAATTCAGCCCAAGGCATGGAAAGTTTATCAAGATTGCTTGGAAATAGTGACTTTGGGCCTTTAAATGCATATGCGTTAATGGCATTTTGCCTGCTCTATATCCCTTGTGCGGCAACCATTGGTGTTATTCAAAGAGAAATGAGATCTGCAAAGTGGACGATATTTACTATATTCTTTCAACTTGGTATTGCCTGGTTAGTTGCAACACTCATTTTTCAAATTGGAAGTCATTTATAAATACGTCAATAATTTAAAATTTTTAATAAATAAAAAAAGGAAACTGCAATACCTTGTAGAATATTAGTAGTATAAGCGCTAATAGCTTATACCATATTAAATTGTATCCTATTACATAAAAGCACTTTTATCCAGTGTTTGATGTGGTTACAGAACA
>JAFACO010000322.1 GCA_023425485.1 Bacillota bacterium | reverse complement strand
AATCGTATATCGTAATGATGAAAATGGCTATACCGTTTTAAGCCTACATATGGAAGAGGAAGAATTAACTTGCGTGGGAAGCTTTCCATTTATAAGTGAAGGGGAATATATCCAAGCGATGGGAAGCTATACCGAACATGCAGTGTATGGTGAACAGTTCCTTATAGAAAATTATGATATGAAGCAACCCGAGGATTTGTTTTCAGTTGAGAAGTATTTAGGTTCTGGTGCAATTAAGGGAATTGGAGCAGCTTTAGCGGCTAGAATAGTTAAGAAGTTTAAAGAGAAAACCTTTCAGATTATAGAAGAAGAACCTGAGCGACTTGCAGAAATTAAAGGCATTAGTGAACGGATGGCAAAGGATATCTATCAGCAGTTCGAAGAGAAACGAGATATGCGTTCCGCAATGCTATTTCTTCAGCAATATAATATTACTGGTAATTTAGCAGTAAAGATTTTCTCTGAATACGGTCAGAGGATGTATGATGTCTTAAGAGAAAATCCTTATCGGTTAGCTGAAGATATTGCGGGAATTGGCTTTAAAACAGCGGATGAGATTGCGAGACGTATTGGCATTAATGTGGACTCGGATCATCGTATTAAAGCAGGTATCTTATATGTATTGCTTCAAGCAAGTAATGATGGCCATGTTTATTTGCCAGAGTCGGAGTTGGTACAGAGAGCAAGAACCTTGTTATTATCGGAAGACGAGGCAATCCTAAGACAGGTAACCACACTCATGCTGGAAAAGAAAATCATGTTAGTAGAGCTGGAACAGGAGAAACGAATTTACTCTTCTGTTTATTATTATATGGAACTTGGTATTGCCAGAATGCTGCATGACTTAAATGTACGATATCCAATTGATACAGAAAAGGTTCGAGGGCGAATTACAGCCATAGAAAATCAATTTAAAATTGAACTTGAGGAACAACAAAGGATTGCAGTCTCTGAAGCAGCGGCCAATGGGCTAGTAGTTGTTACAGGTGGACCGGGTACTGGTAAAACCACCACCATTAATACAATTATCCGTTTTTTTGAATCAGAGGGGATGGAGTTGCTGTTAGCAGCTCCAACAGGAAGAGCAGCAAAAAGAATGACCGAGACCACCGGTTATGAAGCAAGAACAATTCATCGGTTATTAGAACTTTCCAAAATGAGTGATACTCAGGAGAATAAGTTTAATTTTGAACGAAATGAACTTAATCCATTGGAAACAGATGTACTAATTATTGATGAGATGTCGATGGTGGATATTAGCTTAATGCATGCTCTTCTTAAGGCAGTGGCAGTTGGTACCAGATTGATTATTGTTGGTGACGTAAATCAGTTACCCAGTGTTGGGCCAGGTAATGTTTTAAAGGATATAATTAATTCTCATAGTTTTAATGTTGTTAAACTTAATAAGATTTTTCGTCAGGCAGCGGACAGCGATATCATCGTAAATGCACATAAGATTAATGACGGCGAGCATGTGGAGCTTAATAATAAAAGTAAGGACTTTTTCTTCCTTAAAAGAGGAGAGGCCAATGTAATTGCAGCGGTTACCATTAATCTTATCAAAAATAAACTACCGGGTTATGTAAATGCAACCCCCTATGACATACAGGTCTTAACACCGATGCGAAAGGGTGAGCTTGGAGTAGAACGGCTAAATCAGGTACTTCAGCAGGCACTCAATCCACCTTCGAAAGAGAAAAGAGAAAAGGAATATCATGAAATGATATTTCGTGAAGGTGATAAGGTTATGCAGATTAAGAATAATTATCAGGTGCCGTGGGAAATTAAGAGTAGTTATGGAGTTGTCACCCAGAATGGTATGGGAGTTTTTAATGGTGATGCAGGAATCATAAAAGAGATTAACCTGTTTTCAGAGCACTTACTTGTGGAGTTTGATGACAATCGATTAGTTGATTATAGCTTTAGCCAATTAGACGAGTTAGAGCTGGCCTATGCAATTACCATTCATAAATCTCAGGGAAGTGAATATCCAGCGGTTGTATTACCAATACTGGATGGACCGAGAATTCTCTTCAACCGTAATCTATTATATACAGCTGTTACCAGAGCAAAAAGCTGTGTTACGATTGTAGGAAGTGACCACATGCTTAACTTTATGATTGATAATAAAAGTGAGCAGAGTAGGTATTCTGGATTATGTGACCGTATCAGAGAATTACGAGTAAAATAATAGTTACAATAATCTAGTGCATTTTTATGGAAAATAGGATATAATGAGAGCAAATAATAACTGCAGATAAAATATTATATTGGATATAATAAGTTATAACTATATATTATTTATGGAGGAAATAACATTGGCAAATACAACATTAGTAATTATGGCAGCAGGAATGGGTAGTCGTTTTGGAGGTATTAAACAGTTGGAACCAGTTGGCCCTAGTGGTGAAATCATAATGGATTATTCCATATATGACGCAATGGAAGCTGGATTTGACAAAGTTGTATTTATTATTCGTAAAGATTTAGAGAAAGATTTCAAAGAAATTATAGGTAATCGTATAGAGAAACTTATTAAAGTTGAATATGTTTTTCAGGAATTGGATGGGTTGCCAGAAGGTTTTTCCAAACCAGAAGACAGAACAAAACCCTGGGGAACTGGACAGGCGGTCTTATGTTGTAAGGATGTAGTGAAGGAACCCTTTGCAGTAATTAATGCAGATGATTATTATGGTAAACAGGCATTTAAAATTGTATATGACTTCTTAAATAAACAAGGATCTCCAGAAAATGAATATTGTATGGCAGGGTTTGTTTTAGGTAATACCTTAAGTGAGAACGGTGCAGTTACCAGAGGTGTTTGTGAAGCAAATGATAGAAATGTACTTGTTGATATTGTTGAAACCTCCGGAATAGTTCCGGTGGGTGACCATGCAGAAGCCAAGAATGATGCTGGTGAAGTTATTACAATTGATTTGGAAAGCATTGTATCCATGAATATGTGGGGATTTAAACCTAGCTTATTTGATTACTTAGAGATTGGATTTACAGAGTTTTTATCTAACCTGGGAGACAATGAATTAAAGAAGGAATATTTGCTTCCAACAGTGGTAGGTAATTTAGTGAAAGAGAATAAGGTAGAAGTAGCTGTTCTTAAATCCACTGACCGCTGGTTTGGGGTAACCTATAAAGAAGATAAAGAAGTTGTTGTTAATTCAATCAGAGCTTTGATTGATCGCGGTGATTACCCAGAGAAACTATTTGCTTAAAGATTAGGAGTAAACATTGTTTCAAACAATCCTTGATATTATATACCCAGTTCGTTGTCCTATCTGTATGGAGATTGTAACACCAAAAGGAAAAAGAATATGCCCGAATTGTAAGGAAAGGTTACCTTATATTCAAGAACCCAGATGCTTAAAATGCAGTAAACCGCTGGAAGTAGAAGAAAAGGAATATTGCAGTGATTGCGAAAGCAAAAACTTTCATTTCAACAGGGGATATGCAGTATGGGTATATAACAAAGAGATGATGCAATCTATTTCTGCTTTTAAATATAAAAGTAAGAAAGAGTTTGCAGACTTTTATACAGAGCAAATTATTACTCTTTATAAGAAGCAATTAGTTAAACTTAATCTGGATGGAATTATTCCGGTACCGCTTCATCGAACGAAATACAGGGAGAGAGGTTATAATCAAGCCTTTCTTTTGGCAAAAGGCATAGGAGAAGAGTTAGATATTCCTGTCCTACATGATTTATTAATTCGTACAAAGAAGACAGTACCGCAGAAAAACTTAAACGATATGGAACGCTTGCATAATTTAAAGGAAGCATTTCAATATAACAAAGAATCAAAAAGTGTATTTCGCAGTGATTTATCTAGGGTGTTACTCGTTGATGATATCTATACAACAGGCAGTACCATGGAAGCATGCACAAATGTACTTAAAGAAAATGGAATTAAAGAAGTTTATTTTATGGTGCTATGCATAGGAAAAGGCTTTTAGGAGGGAGATACCATGGAAGTAAGAAATTGCAGAGGATGCGGCAGGCTATACAACCATATTTCTGGACCACCTTTGTGCGCTTCGTGTACAGCCGCTCTGGATACAAAGTTTGAGCAAGTGAAAGAGTATGTTTACGATCATCCTCGTGTAGGAATGCAAGAGGTTGCAGAGGAAATGGAAGTTAGTATAACACAGATTAAACAATGGATTAGAGAAGAGAGATTGTCTTTTGCTGAAGATTCTATGATTGGCTTAGAATGTGAAGGCTGCGGTATTACAATTAAAACGGGACGGTTTTGTAAAGCTTGTAAAGATAAATTGGCGAAAGGCTTAACCAACTTATATCAACCTGAAACACCGCCCGCTCAAAAAGTAAACCCAGTAAAAGAGGCTCCAAAGATGCAATTCTTGGATAAGAATGGCAATAAAAGAGATTTGCAATAAATGTGATATAGATCAACTTAAGCAGGTATTGTTATGCTAACTGGATTCCATCATCGGTTATCGTGATAGTACCTGCTTTATATAATTTTCCAATGGCGCGTTTAAATGCATTTTTACTCAATCTAAATTCAGACTTTATAGCCTCAGGGCTTGAAGCATCATTAAAAGGTAAAAAACCATTCGCTGCTTTTAGTTTAGTTAAAATTAATTCAGAGTCAGCATCCATTTGCAAATACGATTTCTCTCTAAGGCTTAAATTTAACTTCCCATCCTCACGCACACTGATTACACGAGCTTTAATGGTATCACCGATTTTTAAAGATGGGAACAACTCGTTTTTAGGGATCATTGCAGAATACATATTATCAACTGCTACAAACATACCAAAAGAGTCGATTTCTTCATATATAATTCCGGTAACGAAGTCATCTTTTTTATAATCAGAATTCGTATCAAGTAAATCATAAACTTTCATAGTTGCACATAAGCGATGGCTTTTGTCAAGGTATAAAGTGATTAACACATTATCACCTTCCTCAACTTTTGTGGTTTGTTCCTTGTAGGGAAGAAGAAGGTCTTTCATTAATCCCCAATCCAGGAAGGCTCCAATTTTACTGACCTCTTTTACTTTTAATACAGCTAAGCCGCCGATGGTAACGGGTACCTTTGCGGTGGTAGCAATTTCACGGTCTTCTGAATCCTTATACAAAAAAACCTCAATCTTATCACCCACAACGGTGCCTTCAGGGGCTTCTTTTATAGGAAGAAGTATGGTATGAGATTTATCACCTCCGGATTCCGCTAAATAAAATCCGAAATCGGTCTTTTTGGCTACCTCAAGGGTTTGGTATTTGCCTAATTCTATCATAGTTAATTCCTTTCATTTTATATAATTGTTGCAATATTTTTATTGAACTAAGTCTGTGTAATTGCCACTAAACTCAACAAGTGCATAGGGCTGATAGGCAGAATTAGTAAGGGTTATGGTTATGGAATCTTTCTCATTGGTCACTAAGGGAATTAGAATATCGCCTTCTACGGCTTGTGCTCGGTATTCTACACGTAAGGAGGAAACAATATAATTAACTGGAAGGTATTCTTCCGCTATTTTAATGTATTGCCCATTATTGACATGGTTATACGAATCGATATTGGACCTTTTTACAACAATTGCAGGATGCTCTTTATAATTATCAGGCATATCTATTTTTCGAATCATTGATTCCATAGGATAACGAGTAGACATTCCATAACCGGAAGTAATTGCATAATCTTTAGGAATACGGGTGGGTCTTCCGGTTTGTGTATCTACATAGATCCAGATAGAGTCTGCAACAGCCAATACTTTCTTTTCTGGAGTCTGCATAATAAAATTACGATAACCATAAGCACCTTCAAAGGCATGCGGCCAGGTGCCAAGCGTGATTGCTTGTCCAAGTACAGCTGGATGCAATATTTTTAAGTGCCAGGCATTTAATAGCCAAACCCGGTGACTCGATTGAAGGTAAGTTAATCCTCTGTTTAAATCCTCTGATTGAAAGGTACTGCAATCTTGAAAATAATTTATAATTGAGCTGCAAGAGAGTGCTTCTGTTTTATGATTTAATTCACTGTAACGAACTCTGCTATTAAAACTATACATAATTTACGCCTTTCTGTTCTGTTTCCCATGGAAAGTATATCATTATTCCGAATATTTTAATAGCATTTTTTCAACTCTTTCTTCCAAACTTGTCA
Organism: Bacillota bacterium; assembly: GCA_023425485.1. GTDB lineage: Bacteria > Bacillota > Clostridia > Lachnospirales > Lachnospiraceae > Mobilitalea. Next base: position 5,734 of record JAFACO010000322.1, on the reverse strand, counting down.
TTATAAGTATTTCGTAAAAATGCTGGTATTCTAAGTATATATTTGATATAATATGCTTGTTTGAAAGAGGAGGGATATTTCATTGGACTCGATAGAGTATTATAATCAGAATGCTACTGAGTATTTTGAGCAAACAGTTGATATTGATATGCAGGAGGAATGGGAGCGTTTTACTGAGTTACTGCCAGAAGGCGGCAGTGTTTTAGATCTTGGTTGCGGTTCTGGACGAGATAGTGCTTATTTTATATCATGTGGCTTCGATGTTACTGCGATGGACGCTTCTGAGGAAATGTGTGAGTTAGCCAGCATACATATTGGGCAGGATGCATTGCACCTGACATTTGAAAAGATGGATTTTAATAATGTATTTGATGGTATATGGGCCTGCGAATCCTTAGTGCATGTGCCTAGTAATCAAATAGAAAATATATTGTTTAAGGTAGTTAAAAGTTTGAAGCCGGACGGCATCCTATATATGTCTTTTCACTACAATGATTTTGAAGGTGAACGAGATGGACGATTTTACAAAGATTATAGGGCAAAAGAACTGAAAGAGTTAATTGGACGATTTCCTAATCTTGAATTAATTGAAATCCATAAATACGAGGATACTAGAGAGTACAGTGGGATAACTTGGCTTAGCGCTATTGTTAGAAAGCTTGAAAATGAATAGAAATTACTATAAATAGCAGTCTTATAGCAGCAGGATACCTTATTCGAGTAATTGAATAAAAGGAATGGTGCTTATAAAAAAATAAGAATATGACAGTGGAGGTTCCATTGTCATATTCTTAAATTATATCAAGATATTTAAATACTTATATCAATATTAGAGCCTAGATTTGGTGTAACGGACTGTTCCATCATTTTAATCATACTCTGTCCACTTACTGCCGCATTTTCAAGACTTTTTGAAAGAATAGCCATATCAATCACTGGATGTATTGCAGTTTGTCCAGATACAGATGGCATTGGTAAAGAAGCAATTGTCATATAGAGTCCTTTCTCATTAAAATGAATATTATAGCTACAATAAGTAATAATGATGATAACGAATTATCTAGCTAGATTATAGCATAAGAGTGTACAGGAAGCAAGAGATGTTAGATGAATGAAAAACCAATAGTGTTAAAAGGAGGATGTTAGTTATGTTATACGATATTATTGTAATTGGATCTGGTCCTGCAGGTTTATCCGCTGCAATCTATGCAAAAAGAGCGGAATTAAATCTACTTGTAATTGAAAAGGCTAGTATTAGTGGAGGACAGATTATTAACACCTATGAAGTTGATAATTATCCAGGTATACCAGGGATAGGTGGATTTGAGTTAAGTTTAAAACTTAGAGAACATGCAGATAAATTTGGAGCGACCTTTGTTACAGGAGAGGTAAGTGACTTTTCTTTAGAGGGAGAGATTAAAGTAATTACTCTTGATGACGGTTCTAAGTATGAGTCCAAAAGTGTAGTGATTGCAACAGGAGGAGAGCCACGTCATCTAGGCGTACCTGGGGAAACAAAACTATCCGGTATGGGAGTATCTTACTGTGCTACCTGTGATGGTGCCTTCTTTAAGAATAAAACAGTAACTGTCGTTGGTGGTGGAGATGTTGCCATAGAGGATGCAATTTTTCTTGCGCGTATCTGTAAGCAGGTATATGTTGTCCATAGAAGAGATCAATTTAGAGCAGCGAAAAGTATTACCTCCAAATTACTTGAATTAGAAAATGTAACAATTCTATGGGATAGTGTGGTAGAAGCAATTGAAGGCGAAGATAAGGTTAAACGAATGATTGTGAAAAATCTTAAGACACAGGAAGCAACAACCTACGAGGTTGCTGGAGTTTTCATCGCGGTAGGTTACTTGCCTAATTCCGAGGCTTATAAGAAAGTGGTAGCGGTAGATGAAGCTGGTTATATCTTGGCTGGTGAGAACTGTGAAACAAATATTCCCGGAATCTATGCAGCTGGTGACGTAAGAACAAAGGATTTACGACAGATCATAACTGCAGCTTCTGATGGAGCAAATGCGATTACAGCAGTAGAAAAGTACCTAAATCACTTATCATAAGGACATTTCCCCTAAGCATTGAAATCAGGGGACAATAGAACAAATAATTCTACAGTCTTAGTATGTTTACGTTGACACTTACTGTCGTATTTGTTATAATAACGACATTAAGTGTAATAACTTTGTAACATTTAGACACGGGTAAGGGGATTGACCTCTAAGCGACACAGGACAATAGTGAATTAATCACTTGCTATACTTTGGAGGATAAATTGATGATAGGGAAACGGGTTCTTAAGACTGTAGTTTTTGCTGCATCATCAGCATTGTTGTTATCTATTCCGACAATGTACGTACATGCACAAACAGAGAATGCTACAGAAGAAGGTATTGCAGGAGTCGCTGCATTATTAGAGACGAGTACACCAGATAATGTAAAGGATGCTTACAAAGCAACCATTGAGATTTTAAGTTTAAAGCCAGAGTCACCTTATGCTAATCTTGGTGTATCAAAGGCAAATGATTACGTAAATATAAGAAAAGAACCTTCAACAGATAGTGAGATCGTCGGTAAATTGTATAGAGGTAATGCAACGAATATATTAGAAAAGTTAGATAATGGCTGGGTTAAGATAGAATCAGGTGAAGTAAAGGGTTATATTGATTCTACATATCTTGCAATTGGTGAAGCGGCAGAATCTATGTTTGATGAATACGCTACCAAGTATGCAACAGTAACTACAACAACATTATTTGTTCGTGAGGAGCCAAGTACAGAGGCGAGAAAGCTCACAATGATACCAAAAGGCGAAACCTATGTTGTTATTAAGGAACATGATGAATGGGTTGAAATCTTATTAGGTAATGATGATGATACTGGCGAGGAATTTACGGGTTTTGTAAGTAAAGATTATGTCGATATAACCATTGAATTTAAATATGCAATTTCAATTGAAGAAGAAAACAGAATTAAAGCAGAAGAAGCAGAAGCAGAACGTGCAGAAGCAGAACGTAAACAAAAACTTGCCGAGGAAAAAGCAGAACGTGAGGAAGCTGATCGTCTGAAGGCAGAGCAGGCAGCACAACAGAAAGCAGAAGAAGCACATAACGCTTCCAATAATTCTTCCAGCAATTCCTCCAATAGCTCTTCAAATGATAGTAAGGAGGAAGAGGAGACAGCTCCTTCAACGGATTCGTCTTCAGCTTCAGAACTTCGAAGTGAAATTGTAGCTTATGCGTTGAAATTTGTGGGTAATCGTTATGTTTGGGGTGGTGAAAGCTTAACCAAAGGAGCGGATTGCTCAGGATTTACACAAGCTATTTACGAAGATTTTGGATATAGAATTCCAAGAGTTTCTAGAGACCAAGCGGTTTCAGCAGGCAAGAGTGTAAGTGTAAGTGATATAAAGCCTGGAGATTTAATCTTTTATGCAAACAGCAGAGGTACAGTGAACCATGTTGCTATGTATATAGGTAACGGTATGATAGTTCATGCAGCAAACTCCAGACAGGGTATTATTACATCCAATTACAAGTATAGAGATATTAAGTGTGTTAGAAGAATAATTAATTAATACATATGCGAGTCTTCGTTCATTCGAAGACTCGTTTTGTTAGTTGTACATACATTTATTGCATTGTGTATTAAATGATATGACACAAAATTTGTATAACAGGAATTTTAGTTTGCTTTACTTGTTGGATGTGGTAAAATAAACATATAGATAATGTTGACTTCACCTTTAAGGAGGGTCCTATGCAAGAAAGTAATGTGATGGAGCGCAGAAAATACAGAAGATTACCTATAGACCTTCATCTGGAAGTGGATGAGGTTTTTAAGCAGGATAACGTTATAATTAATAATCTGAATGCATCAATAACAGTATTTGATATATCCAGAAGTGGTATAGGGTTTCTTAGCCAAGCAAGTCTTCCTTTGGGATATTATTTTAGAGGTAGAATAAATCTTGAGAATAAAGATTTCTTTTATGTGGTTATTCAGATTGTTCGAGTTGCAGTAGCAGAAGATGACACTTTAGTCTATGGAGCAGAGTTTGTTGGACTTGCACCTTTTCTTGCAGATAAGGTGGATCATTACGAAAGAATATTAAAGTTATCATAATAAAATAAGTTACCGGAATAAGAAGAAGCAGATTATTGTCGAAAGAAAGGATAATCTGCTTCTTCTTATTCCGGTAACCTGTTTTTAAAAGAATAATTCACGTCTATTTCATCCACAATAGCTCTGGAATGCTATTAAAAAGCTAGGTGTGTAATTGGTTCTAAATATAATTATGTACTGAATACAATAGGAAGGGCTATAATAGATGTTAAATTGATTAAATTTGATTTACTATTTACTATTAATAGAGCTTATAAAATTTATCATAAAGACCTATTGACAAACAGCAGCCTGTACAATCTGCACAAAGGGTAATTGCTAAATGGCAAAAAATGGGGATTTAAAGGATATTATTTACAATTCACTAAAAAGTTATCCACAGGAAATAAACCTTATTTTATCATAAAAGAAAGTTATACACGGTTTTATCCACATTATCCACATTGATAAACTACTCTTGTCGCACGACATTTTTAATGTCAATATCGAAAATGCGTTTTGTAAATTTTGATAAATCGTTTTAAAATGTAAAAATAGGCAAGTTTTTTGCTTGACTAGTGAATTGTCGGATAATATGAAAAACCTTGCCGAATTTGAGCAAAATGCAAGGAAAAATATCAAAAAAGCAAAACTAACAAGAAAATAATGTAAGTATTTGTATTTTCAGCAGGAAACATGTAACATAAGATGAAATAAGTGGGTACAAGCCATTTCATCAAAACAAGTAGCTTGTCACTTCACAAAGCATATGGTATAATATTGGTACACATTATATCAGTGTCAAGCGAAGTGTACGTGCATCACTAATGTGGAGCATTGATACCATATAAGCTTGCGAATATGATATAATGAAGTTAGCATAGTAGTATTAGTGCTAATAAGTTTGACAAAAAGGAGTTGGGCATTATGCGTTATATTATTAGCGGTAAGAATATTGATGTAACAGAAGGCTTAAAAACAGCCGTGTACGAAAAGATAGGAAAGCTCGAAAGATATTTTACTCCTGACACTGAAATTCATGTTACACTTAGTGTCGAAAAAGAAAGACAAAAAATAGAAGTAACAATTCCTGTAAAAGGGAACATTATAAGAGCCGAACAAGTTAGCAGTGATATGTATGTATCCATTGATTTAGTGGAAGAGATTATTGAACGTCAATTAAGAAAATATAAGAATAAGTTAATTGATCATAAGCAGGCATCCACTAACTTTAATCAGACCTTTATGGAAGATGATTATTACGAAGATGATGCAATAAAAATTGTGAAAACTAAGAAATTTGCTATAAAGCCTATGGATGCGGAAGAGGCATGTGTTCAGATGGAATTACTTGGACATAACTTTTTTGTATTCCGTAATGCACACACTGATGAAGTAAATGTTGTCTACAAAAGAAAAGGCAACACCTACGGACTCATAGAGCCTGAATATTAACGTTTAAACGGATTAATCCATAGAAGAATGTCTGGGTCGCATGCTTGCATGTGGACCCAGACATTTTTCTATGGATAAGCGTAGCGAAAAGCGAGCAAGCATTAGCTTGTGAGCTTTAATCCGTTTAAACATGAGTAAAAGTAGTAAAAAGAGGTCGCATGCATGCATG
>JAFACO010000530.1 GCA_023425485.1 Bacillota bacterium | reverse complement strand
AGTGTATTCTTGATGCAGGGACTATGAGGATTCATATTAATAGTAGAGAAATACAATTAAAAGCAAAAGAGTTTAAGTTGTTTCAATTTCTTTATGATAACAAAAATACGATAGTATCTAAGGAACTATTATTTCAAAAAGTTTGGGGAGATTCCTTCTTTAGTGATGGCACACTAAATGTACATATTCGTAAATTGAGAGAAAAGATTGAGGAGAATCCGAATGAACCCCAATTAATCAAAACTGTTTGGGGTACTGGATACATGCTGGAACTATGAAGATTCGATACCTAACAATCATTTTTACTATATTAATTGCTTTATTTATTGGCATAATCATTCTGCAAATTCAATATAAAGAAAATCAGACAGATGAAATTGTCAGTTGGAATTCGGATTATAAGCAAATAATCGCAGAGCTGGAGCAAGGGAAAGCGAGAGAAAGTCTAGAGACAATATATGATTGTCATATCATCCTCAAGGTAGATGATAATTATCAAAGTGAGGTTGTGGAAGCAATGAAAGACCATAAAACCTTGATGGATTACGAAGTAAATGGACAACTGATTGGGAAAATTGTTTTTGATGGTCAAAGGGAAGTTATTGAAGCTTTGTGGAAATCTCTTCAAAAAAGAATGATACTTGTTTCTGTGGGTATCCTCTTTATTGGATATTTTATCCTTGGGCTTTTTCATTACTTTTATATTCGCCCTTTCAGAAAGTTACAGCAATTTGCAGTTAATGTGGCTAAAGGTAATCTGGAAACACCAATACGAATGGAAAAAGGGAATTATTTTGGTGCATTTACGGAAAGCTTTGATCTAATGCGTGAAGAATTAAAGCGAGCCAGAGAAAATGAGTATAAAGCTAATGTTAGTAAAAAAGAGCTTGTAGCGGAACTATCCCATGATATGAAAACTCCTATTGCAACCATAAAAGCTACATGTGAAGTAGTAAAAATGAAGGCACAGAGAAATGGAAATGAGACTGAGAATAAGGATTTATTTGATAAGATAGGGATAATCGAACAAAGATCGGATATGATAGATCAATTAATTGGTAACATGTTCCATGCGACCCTGGAAGAGTTAGAAAATCTAAAGGTAGAAGCGGGGGAAGAGGCTTCTACCGTAATCCTTTCGATGTTTGAGGATCTGCAATATTATGAGAACCTGCAAATCAAGAATACTATCCCTGAATACTTGGTGTATATGGACAAATTACGTCTTAAACAGGTAATAGACAATATTGTTCATAATTCTTTTAAGTATGCCGGTACTGTAATTGATGTGTCCTTTGAAGAAGTTCCTACTGGTATTAAGATTGAAATAAGGGATTACGGAAATGGGGTTGCTGAAGAGGAATTACCATTGATTACGGAAAAGTATTATAGAGGTGCTAATGGAAAGGGCAAGAATGGAGCTGGACTCGGATTATTCTTAGCCAATTACTTTATGAGCCATATGAAGGGCAGTCTGGAATGCTTTAATGATAAGGGCTTTGTAGTGAACTTGTTCTTAAGTAAAGTGTAAGAACAATGATTACTACAATATAAAGTATTAGGAGTTACCACTCTGAGCATATTTAAGAATTAGTTAAGGATTAGACTGGATTTGGGTTAAGACTTATAAATAAATATTGACTATAATTAAGCCATGAGAAACAATCATGGCTTAAATCTATTTATCCAGCGCGGGTAAACTCTGAAAGGGAATATAATATGAAGCATTTATTGCAAGCAAAGGATTTATGTAAAACATTTTCAAATGAAAGCATACAACAGCATGTTCTAAAGAACTTAAATATAATAATTGATTCAGGTGACTTTGTGGTCATTATGGGGAATTCGGGTTCTGGTAAAAGTACGTTGTTATATGGATTATCTGGTATGGATCGGCCTTCCCTAGGTACGATTAGCTTTGAAGGAGAAGAAATCTCCAAGTATTCCAACGATAAACTGGCAGTCTTTCGTAGAAAGAACTGTGGTTTTGTATTTCAACAGAATTTCTTGAATGACACCATGAGCGTTATGGATAACATTATGGTTAGTGGTCTGTTAATGAATAAGAATAGAAAGTCCATTGCAAATAAAGCAAAAGAACTATTAGCCAAAGCTGGGCTGACGAAGGAAGTATATCATAAATATCCTTCACAGCTTTCTGGTGGAGAAGCGCAAAGAGTGGCACTGGTAAGAGGTATTATCAACAATCCAACCATTCTCTTCGCAGATGAGCCAACTGGTGCATTGAACTCCATTAACTCAGACCATGTATTGGATCTACTGACGATGCTTAATGAAACTGGGCAGACAATTATCATGGTTACCCATGATTTAAAGGCGGCAAGGAGAGGGAATCGTGTACTCTACTTGAAGGACGGAGTAATTCTGGATGAAATAGGTTTAGGTAAATATACTCCAGGTGATGCAGCCAGACATGATAATCTTCGCAAATTCTTAGTAGAGATGGGCTGGTAAATTTGCAGAGTTGCAGCAGAATGGAGGATTAGAATGGGACTTTTATTAATTGCGTTGGATAATATTAAAAAGAAAAAAG
>JAFACO010000201.1 GCA_023425485.1 Bacillota bacterium | reverse complement strand
TAGCAGTATTTGTACTGGGTATTGCGTGGATTGATCAGGGTGTAAAGGGAATAACAGTCGGTGTCCTAGTTGCTATCACAGGTTATATAGGAAGGTTCTGGGCTCCTATTAATACCTTGGCAAGCTTTTACAACTCCCTGTTAACTGCGGTGTCCTATCTGGAACGTATCTTTGAAACTATCGATGAGCCTGTACTTGTAAAGGATATAGAAGATGCGGTAGAAATGCCTACAATCAAAGGTGAAGTTGAATTTAAGGACGTTACCTTTAGTTATGAAGATGACGTTAAGATACTGAACGGTATTAATTTTAAAGCAAAGGTAGGAGATACAATAGCCATCGTTGGACCAACCGGTGCCGGGAAAACCACGATAATTAACCTTATTAGCCGTTTCTACAATTTAGATTCAGGTATAATTAATATTGATGGGGTTGATATCAGTAAGGTGACTATTAAATCCCTTCGTAAGCAAATGGGTGTTATGCTGCAGGATAGTTTTATCTTCTCCGGCACCATTATGGATAATATTCGTTATGGTAATATGGAAGCAACGGATGAGCAGGTAATGGAAGCAGCAAAAACAGTCTGTGCACATGATTTCATTATGAGTATGGAAAATGGATATGAGACACAAGTGAATGAAAGAGGCTCCAGATTATCCGTTGGTCAAAGACAGTTAATTAGTTTCGCAAGAGCGTTACTTGCAGATCCTAAAATATTAATTTTAGATGAAGCAACCTCAAGCATTGACACAGAAACAGAAATATTATTACAGGAAGGCTTAGGCAGATTGCTAGCTAACCGTACCTCCTTCATAATAGCTCATAGACTATCTACCATTAAAAATGCAGACTGCATTCTCTATGTGGATGGTGGACTTATTCAGGAAATGGGTAACCATGAAGAGTTGGTGGAAAAGGCCGGACGTTATCACGAATTATATTTGTCACAATACAAGTTCTTAGAGAAAGAATAATGCAAAAGGGGTTGTGGCAACAACCCCTTGATTTATTAAGAAATATTGGTAATTAGTGAGAAACTTGAACCCCACGAAGCAGAATCAAGTGTTTCACCAAGGTTAAATGATAAGTGATATATACAGAAATGGAGTAAATATGTCATATGATTATAAAAAAATAGTTCCGTTTTTACTGGACTGGTATTCCCTAAATGCACGTATTTTACCTTGGAGGGAGAATCCAAGACCGTATTACGTATGGATTTCAGAAATAATGCTGCAGCAGACCAGAGTTGAGGCGGTAAAAGGATATTTTGAACGCTTTATCAATGAGGTACCAGATATTAAAGCACTTGCAGAGATTGACGAAGAACGGCTTCTTAAGTTATGGGAAGGTCTGGGTTATTACAATAGAGCAAGAAATCTGCAGAAAGCTGCTAAGCAAATCTGTGAGGTATATGGTGGAGAACTTCCGGCGGATTATGAAAAGCTTCTTGAGTTACCTGGCATTGGTTCTTATACAGCAAGTGCCATTGCATCAATTGCTTTTGGCATTCCGGTTCCTGTGGTAGATGGCAATGTACTGCGAATTACCATGAGAATGGCTGGCAGCTTTGAGGATATCACCAAGGAAAGTGTTAAGAAGAAGCTGTGGCAAGAACTTCTGACTGTAATACCAAAGGATCAGCCAAGTGCATTTAACCAGTCCATGATGGAATTGGGGGCTACGGTATGTTTGCCAAATGGAAAGCCACTTTGTGAGAAGTGCCCGGTTATGCATTTGTGCCGAGCATTTCATGAAGACAGAATTGCGCAGATACCAGTTAAACCAGCAAAGAAAGAACGAAAAATTGAAAATAGAACCATACTTTTAATAGAACATCAAGAGCGATATCTAATTCATAAGAGATTAAATAAAGGGCTACTGGCAGGTTTATGGGAGCTGCCCGGAATTAATAAAGAATTACCGCTGGAAGGTGTTATCCAAAGCTTGAAAGAACAGGGGATAGAGGAAGCCGAGATTGTACCACTTGGAGCTGCAAAGCATATTTTCTCTCATGTGGAGTGGCTAATGCAGGGCTACCATATTATTGTATCAGAAGTGAACTCTGATCTACTGGCGGATGGACCATATGTATGGGCGGACCGAGCCGAGATAACTAGAAAGTATAGCATTCCAAGTGCTTTTTCCGCGTATATACAGCAGCTTAGGGTGGAAGAATAATCCATAAGGAAAGTATTTGTTGTAAAATAGGACAAATGTGCTATGATAGTATATAGATTAAGTATTATGAATACTTCTTATTGCTTGTTTATCAAATCAAGAAATGACCATGTATTAAGAAGTGTTGATATGAATTTGGAGTGAGGTAATGATGAAAAAAAGCATTTATCTATTCACAATAACAGCAGCAGTGCTATTATCTGGTTGCAGTAATAAGGATCAAATGACTAATTTTATACCAACACAAGCACCACAGGAAGAGCTATCTTCAGATATGGAAGAGAATGCTGAAACGCCTGCCGATGTGGAGTCTGCTCAAGAACCAGAAACTACTTATACCGGAGCAACCACCAAGATGTATGTTAAGCTTAATGAATACGGTGGATATGTAAACGTACGTGCAGCAGCTTCTAAGGATGGAGAAGTAATTGGATTCTTAGTTCATGCAGAGGAAATTGAAGTAATTGAAATAAAGGATGGATGGGCCAGCTTCTTAGCAAATGATAAGATAAATTATGTTAGCTCGGACTTTGTTGTTGCAGAACGTCCAGACTATCTGACGCCACCACCTCCAACTCCAACCACCGCTGCTACACCAACACCAAAGCCAACACCAGAGAACAGTACACCAGAGGACACTACCTCAGAAGGTACCACACCAGACGTCACCACGCCAGAGGACACGGCACCAGTTATTGATGATGAGGTTAAGCCGGATATCTAATGGAAATTATTTATATAATGAATAAATTTATGCAAGGAACTTGAGAGGTAGGCACTTTTAGAATAGCAAAAGCCGACCTCTCTTTTATTAACTGGAGTTTTAAGAGGGATTTGGACTAAAGCATTTTCGCTTAATTCTTGCTCTACAAAGGCTTTTATTACACAGGCAACACCAAGGCTTGTTTTTGCAAAATCAATTAACAAATCCATATTGCTAATTTCAAGTATTTGTTTTGGTACAATGGAATTCATCTTAAAGTAGTCCTCTATATATTTTCTGGATACATTTTCTTCATCCAAAAGCATGATATTAGCAGAGGAGAAGATGTCCATAGTATCATCCCTCTTTTTTAAGTTATTTAGGTAGTGACGAGTTGCTACAAAGATATCCTCCATTTCTCCAAGGGATATAAATTGAAAAGAATCTGCATGACTGGGCTTTGCAACTAATCCAATGTCAAGAGTTGCACTTTCAAGCTGTTTTAAGGTATGAGAGGAACTTTGATTTGCAATGGTAATTTTAATATGAGGATTTTCTTGTACGAAGCCATTCAGGTACGGTAATAACATATATTTGCATAATGTAGTACTGGCACCAATGCGCAGATGTCCAATCCCAAGCTCATGAACACGCTTTAGACTTTCCTCACCTCTATGAAAGATTTCAAATGCCTTACGAGTATGATCATATAGGAGTTTTCCCTCTTCGGTAAGTTTCACTCCTCTGGAGTTTCTTATAAATAACGTGGTTTTTAAATTATCCTCCAGATTTTGAATTGCTTTACTTACAGCAGGCTGGCTTATATAGAGTTGTTTCGCCGCGCGCGAAATGTTACCAAGTTCAGCAACACTGTTAAAAACATGATAAAGGGATAAATTTTCTTCCATAGACACCTCGTTTCATTTGTTATGTGCTAGCACTATTTGGCATGCACACATTAATATGGATTAGTAGCTCCAAAACTTAATAAAGAAAAGTTAGCTGCAATTTGTTATAATATAAAGTTATAATAGTTATTATTAATATGTATTTTAATTATACCAAACACTATGATACAATGACAATAATTATTTTAAGACTAATAAATATATATAAGTGAGATGAAGTAAAATCGAGCTTATGGGTGAATTATTACAGTAAGTGAGAAGATGTGTTTTAATTGTACTAAAGTAAGAACAAGTGTAAATGGAGGCTTACAATATGAACTATAACATTGCGGTTATTCCTGGGGATGGGATTGGACCGGAGATTATTGCGGAGGCTATAAAAGTACTTGATAAAATTGGTGATAAATTTAAGCATAGCTTTCAATATGAAGAAGTGCTTATGGGCGGTGTATCCATTGATCGAACTGGGGAACCCCTTACCCAGGAGGCACTTGAAACCGCGAAAAGAAGCGATTCGGTTTTACTAGGAGCTGTGGGAGGTAATGTCGGGCAGTCCAATTGGTATTCCTTACCCCCTCATTTAAGACCGGAAGCCGGGCTTCTGGCAATTCGAAAAGGACTTAATCTCTTTGCGAATATTAGACCTGCAATCTTGTTTGAAGAACTTAAGGGAGCATGCCCTTTAAGGGATGAAATAATCGGGGATGGGTTTGACTTTGTAGTTATGAGGGAGTTAACCGGAGGGTTATATTTTGGTGAACGCCATACCTCTGTAGAGAATGGTGTTAGAAAAGCAACGGATACGCTGGTGTATGATGAGAAAGAAATAAGAAGAATTGCTAAATGGGCCTTTGAGATAGCTAGAAAAAGAAATAAAAGAGTATGCAGCGTTGATAAAGCGAACGTACTTGATTCCTCCAGACTATGGAGACAGGTGACTAAGGAGGTAGCGGAGGAATATCCTGATGTTGCACTATCCGATATGCTGGTCGATAATTGTGCAATGCAATTGGTAAAGGACCCGAGACAATTTGATGTAATTCTCACAGAGAATATGTTTGGAGATATCTTATCGGATGAAGCAAGTATGATTACTGGATCGATTGGAATGTTAGCCTCTGCCAGCTTAGGTGAAACCAAGCTTGGATTATATGAGCCTAGTCATGGCTCTGCACCGGATATTGCTGGTCAGAACAAAGCGAATCCAATTGCAACCATACTTTCAGCAGCAATGATGTTACGCTATTCCTTTGATTTAGAAGAAGAGGCAGTGGCAATAGAGAACGCAGTAAAAGAAGTGTTAAAGAAGGGATATCGGACGGTGGATATCATGTCCGAGGGAATGTCTTTGGTAGGAACATCTTTGATGGGAGATTTAATTGCAAAAGAGATTTAAATAACGGTAATAATAAAAGTTTTAGGAGGATATTCTTATGGGAATGACAATGACACAGAAGATTTTGGCTGCTCACGCTGGTTTAGATAAGGTTATAGCTGGGCAATTAATTGAAGCTGATCTTGATTTAGTCCTTGGAAATGATGTAACCGCACCGGTTGCAATACATGAGATGGAGAAGATGACAATAAAGAATGTATTTGATAAGGATAAGATTGCACTTGTACCCGATCACTTTACCCCTAATAAAGATATTAAATCTGCAGAACATTGTAAATGTATGCGTGAATTTGCAATGGATCATGATATAACGAACTATTTTGAAATTGGTGAAATGGGCATAGAGCATGCCTTACTACCTGAGAAAGGGTTAGTGGTAGCGGGAGATGTAGTTATCGGTGCGGATTCCCATACCTGTACCTATGGGGCCCTTGGAGCCTTTTCTACCGGAGTTGGAAGTACTGATATGGCTGCGGGGATGGCTACAGGGAAAGCATGGTTCAAGGTTCCCTCTGCCCTTAAATTTGCACTTACAGGTAAACCGGAAAAATGGGTTAGTGGTAAAGATGTTATTTTACATATTATTGGTCTAATTGGTGTGGATGGAGCTTTATACAAATCAATGGAATTTGTAGGTGATGGAATTCGTAATTTGTCCATGGATGATCGTTTTGCAATGGCTAATATGGCCATTGAAGCAGGAGCAAAAAACGGGATATTTCCTGTTGATCAAGCAGCTATTGATTATATGCAAGAGCATTCCACAAAGGAATATAAAATCTATTCAGCGGATGAGGATGCAGAGTACGAAGAGACTTATGAAATTAATCTGTCCAGCTTAAAACCCACAGTTGCATTTCCACACCTGCCAGAGAATACAAGAACCCTTGAAACGGTGGGAGAAATTAAAATCGACCAGGTAGTAATAGGTTCCTGTACCAATGGACGAATCAGTGACTTAAGAACAGCAGCAGCAATCCTTGAAGGCAGAAAAGTGGCTAAAGGTATGCGCCTTATCGTTTTCCCTGCTACTCAAAAAATATACCTTCAGGCTATGGAAGAAGGACTGCTTGCAACGTTTATTAAAGCTGGAGGAATTGTTAGTACCCCAACTTGCGGACCTTGCCTGGGAGGGCATATGGGAATCCTTGCAGCAGGAGAACGAGCAGTTGCAACTACTAATCGTAACTTTGTAGGACGAATGGGGCATGTTGAATCAGAAGTGTATCTTGCAAGTCCTGCAGTGGCAGCAGCGAGTGCGGTTACAGGGAAAATATCAGGTCCTGAAGAACTTGGCTTATAAGAGAAGACAATAGTTATTTATCAAACAGTCTGGGTTTTTTAAAGTAATGACTGAATAATTACAATTTATTTTCGTCTGAAAGGTAAGGGTGCTAGTATGAAAGCGTTTGGAACAGTGCATAAATATGGTGATAACGTAGATACGGATGTCATTATACCTGCGCGTTATCTAAACTCCTCCGATCCGAAGGAGCTTGCAGAAAAATGTATGATCGACATTGATAAAGAGTTTGTAAATAGAGTTAAAAGTGGAGACATTATGGTAGCAAATAAGAATTTTGGTTGTGGCTCTTCAAGAGAGCATGCACCAATTGCCATCAAAGCTTCTGGTATAAGTTGTGTAATTGCAGAAACCTTTGCAAGGATTTTCTATCGAAATGCAATTAATATTGGATTGCCAATCATAGAATGCCCTGCTGCTGCGAAAGAGATTGAGGCAGGAGATCAGGTAGAGGTAGACTTTGACCTAGGAATTATCTATGACAGAACTAAGGGGACGCAGTATCAAGGTCAGGCATTTCCAGAATTTATGCAGAAAATAATTAAAGCCGAAGGACTTATTAATTATATCAATAAAAAATAAGAATGTTTACATCTGGGTACTGGTTAAATAGAGGGGAAACTGCCGTTTATAGTAATATAGACGGCAGTTTTAGTGTGTAAAACTAATATTAGAACATTTTGTAATTTTGGCGCTTAAAGCTTTTGAGAGTATGGTTTATTTCGCTGTATAAAATTGTATTTTTTGTAACAATATCTTTCTATTTATCATAAAGTGAAATAGAACTTTTTAATAGTGATGGTATTTAATATGAATAATACAATCAGATATACAATAAGACCCTATGACACAATATGGATGCTTGCGCAAGTTTTTAATACCTCTGTGGATGATATTATGGAACTAAATCCTGACATTGACCCAAGAAATTTAATGATTGGTCAAGTAGTTACACTAATCCCAGGAGATAATAATTACCCTTCTTATTCAAATCAGCAGAACACTTCAGATAATAATATGAATAATAATATGCGTAATAATAATATGGGCAGTAATATGGGTAATAGTACGAGTAATAATATGGGCAATAATACTGGCAATAATATGGGTAATAGTGCGGGTAATAATATGGGCAATAGTACGAGTAATAATATGGGTAATAGTGCAGGTAATAATATGGGCAATAGTACGGGCAATAATATGAGTAATAATATAGGTAATAATATGAGTAATAATATGGGCAATAATATGGACAATGATATGGATAATGACATTAACACAGAGGAATATTATGACTTATCAAGCCTGTTTCGTATGCTCTGGGTACAACATGTATATTGGACACGTATGGCCGCAGTGGCACTTATTCATGACCTTCCTGAGACGGATTTTGTTCTTCGAAGATTACTCCGTAATTCCGTTGACTTTGCAAATGCCTTAAGACCTTATTATGGTGAGGAGGCAGCAGTAGAGTTTACAGATTTGATGAATGGGCATCTCACAATCGCAGCGGAACTTATCAATGCATTGTTAGCAGATGATGATCAGGCCATTATGGATGCAGATCAAAGATGGCATGACAATGCAGACCAAATTGCAGAATTTTTTGCAAGCATTAATCCTAACTGGAGTGTTGAGGATTGGAGTGCGATGATGGATGAACATTTGGAACTCTTAAGTCAAAATATTACCAATATGATAGCTGGTAATTATGAAGAAAGCATTAATGATTTTGATACAATAGAGAGTCAGGCAATAGAGATGGCAGATATGATGGCAGAAGGAATTGAAGCACAGTTTCCGGATTAAATTTTAAAAATTTAAATGAATTTTTCATTTGATATCTACAGATAATAATTGCGTAACTAATATAGGTTGATAAGTGCAGTGTTCTGCATTTATGCAAAAATGTGGAGGTTGTTATGTCAATTAAGAAAATGGATAAACCAAATGAAGGAATTAAGTGTGTAGTTAATACTTGCGAATACTATGTAAGCGGCGATCATTGTTATGCAGAAAAAATTGAAGTAGCACCAAGAAATGCGAGAGAGTCAGAGCAAACAGATTGTACTACTTTCGTATCAAAAGGCTAATTCAGTGGAAAATAATAATTAATAATGCTATTACTCTTTATTCTATTTAAATTAGAATAAGAGTAGAAAGAAAGCTGAAATTATAAAAATAAGTAGTTTAAACTTCTTATTCATATAACTTCAGCTTTATTTATGTGCTTATATTCTTTAATTATTAATATTTTTATTTTTTAAACAAATGAATGGTTCCTTCGTCATTTAGCTTCTTTACTATGGTAGCCATAATCGGTAGGATGAATAATCCCAAGACACCCATTAACTGTGCACCAATATACATTAGTATTAATGTAATAATAGGATGTAACCCAATCTGCTGACCGACGATTTTTGGCTCTACCGTCTGACGAACTACGGTAATAACAATGTAGATGATTAAAATTCCAATACCAATTTTAGTGTTACCTAATATCAATGCAGTGATTGCCCAAGGGAGCAGGACTGCACCTGTTCCTAAGATTGGCAT
>JAFACO010000175.1 GCA_023425485.1 Bacillota bacterium | reverse complement strand
GTTGGGCGTTTTGATTACAGTTGGATATAGCCCTGGATTATATGCCTCTACCTTCTATGGGTCAGGAGGAGAAGGGATTAGCAGACAGCCCGTATCCCGTGATCTGCCTTGGGATTATGAAGGCTCTATTGTTGGAGAACAATTAAAAGCTTTTATGAAAGATTACACGAGATCCTTAAGTGTATATCTTTTTACTGATGATGAGGTGGATCAAAATAATTCGATAACCCTGGATCCCGAACGTAGAGATGAAAATGGTTTCCTACCCGTGATAAGCTATACACCGAATGAAAAGGATGCAGTGAAAAGAGATCAACTTGCGGAAATTGCTGCGAATATATTTAGGGCAGCAGGTGCAAAAATGGTATTGCGTTCCAATTGGATGCCAAATATATTCATACATATCATGAGTACCATGCGAATGGGTTTTGTAACAGATACAGATTGTGAAGCAAATCAGGTGAAAAGACTTTATATTGCAGACAATAGCGTTTTATATAATGGTATCGGTGGGCCTAATCCTACACTTACAACCCAAGCACTAGCAACCCGAACCGCAGAAAAAATAATCTTGAAATATTTTAGTTAATCCTATATTGTAGGAGGTGCAATAACCAAAACTGTCCTACGAGAAAAAGCGAGGTATCCGAATGGAAATTGCGGATATCTCATTTTTTTAATCATTGTACGACTTCTCCATAAAATCTTCATATTCTACTGTTATGATAGCAACAAGTGAGATGTTAGTAATCAGATAAAAATAGGAGGAAACTATGTCTTCAAATATAATTACCAAAACTCTATATATCACAAATATGACCTGCGTAAATTGCGAGAATATAATTGAAAACACGCTGTCAAAGACCCCTGGCGTAGTAAGTGTTACAGCGAGTTATTCCCAGGGCACGGCTGTAGTAGTATTTGATGCGAATATCATCAGCCTGGAAAAAATAGAGAAAACCCTTGAAAAAGAAGATTATTATACCCGTAAAGAAAATGCTCCGGCTAATCAAAGTAAAGTACAGACAAAAGGGGTAGATTATTCCAACATTATGGGAGTAATTCTAATTTTTTTAGCCTTGTATATGATTGCGACACATCTCGGTATAACCCGTATCTTTTCATCTTTTCCTATTGCAAAAGAAGGAATGGGATATGGAATGTTATTCTTAATTGGTGTTCTAACTTCCGTCCACTGTATAGCAATGTGCGGTGGAATATGTCTTTCTCAATGTGCTCCTCAAAAGGATGCATCCACGAATCGATTTGCTGCCTTGCGACCAAGCCTGCTTTATAATGTAGGGCGAGTAATTTCTTATACTATCATTGGAGGTATCATCGGTGCTATTGGTCAAGTTGTAAGTTTCTCTGGTGCCATGAAAGGTATTGTTCAGATTCTAGCTGGTATATTTATGGTGATTATGGGCCTTAATATGTTGAATATTTTCCCATGGCTACGCAAATTCAATCCTAGAATGCCTAAGGTTTTTGCAAGACGAATTTATGCAGGCAGACAAAGTAATAGCCCGCTTTACATTGGATTACTAAATGGGTTAATGCCCTGTGGCCCTTTACAGGCGATGCAGTTATATGCATTATCCACCAGTGATCCAATAAAAGGTGCAGTATCCATGTTCTTATTTAGCGTTGGTACAGTTCCCTTAATGTTTACCTTTGGTGCCATCAGCTCTTTTTTGAATAAAAAATTCACATCCAAAATGATGACAGCAAGCGCGGTATTGGTTGTATTTCTTGGAATATTTATGTTTAATAATGGGGTCAGCGTTTCAGGATTTGAACTTCCTAATTTTTCATCAGGGACAACAAATTCACAGAATGCAAATCAGGCTGTTATTGAAGAAGGTGTCCAAATAATAACGTCCGGTTTAAGCTCTGGCAGATATGAACCAATTGTTGTTCAGAAAGGCATCCCAGTAAGATGGACATTGCAGGCAGAACCAGGAGAACTTAATGGGTGTAATAACGGTATTATCATACAAAAGTACGGAATACAAAAAAAGCTACAGATTGGAGATAATATAATTGAATTTACACCGGAGGAAAGTGGTACAGTTCCTTTTAGTTGTTGGATGGGAATGATTCGTAGTAAAATAACTGTTGTGGATAGTTTAGATAGTTCAGAAAATGGAGGAGACAATACTGCGGATAGTTCTACTTCAAATGCGAATACCAACACGGAGGACGGTGCTTCCATAGATGGGCTGGATGATTTGAATAATTTGTTAGATGATATTCAAATTCCAACAGAACAGTTGGCAATTGCTGAACAAAACGAGGATGGAACTCAAGCAGTAGAAATCAACTATACCAACGACGGATTCTCACCAGCTGTAGTTGTTGTACAGAAGGGAGTTGAAACAAGTTGGAATATTAATGCTATCGATATTGACAGCAGTAAAAGTACATTGATATTTCCAATATACGGTGCAATTCTTGATGTAGAGGACGGAGAAAACCCGATTAATTTCATTCCAGAGCAGGATTTTTCATTCTCCTCTTCAGATAATACAATTTACGGCTATGTCAAAGTTGTAGATGATATTAACAACATTGATGAAGCAGCAATCAAAAGGGAGGTTGAAGCCTATAAACCTTCAGAGGATGCCAGTCTTTATGAAAACAGTGGCGGTTCCTGTTGTCAATAAGTTTTAAGATGGTTATACTTTATTTGATTTAATACACAATTAATTAATTGTACTAATTTTATAAATTTTTTGAGTTAGATAATTTGAATTCACTTTAGGGGAGAACATTATGAAGAAAAAACAAGACATGAAAAAGCTTGCAATTATTGCAGCAGCTGCAATCGTATTAGTTGCAGCAGTATATTTTATTTATCCATCAGACAAAGGAACGTCAAATAAAGGTAGCTCTGATAAAATATCAGTTGCAGTTGATTCCGATATTGTAATTCAGACCAAAGATGTTACAGAACAACCAAGTTTTTATCCTGCTAAAATTAATGGTACTGATCTAGAAGTAATAGCTGTAAAAGCGACCGATGGTACGATTCGTACAGCATTTAATACCTGTCAGGTGTGTTATGGTTCAGGAAAAGGATATTATGAGGTTGAAGGAAATGAATTAGTTTGCCAAAACTGTGGTAATCGTTTTGGCATGGATGTAGTTGGAGAAACAAATGGTGGCTGTAACCCTGTTCCTATTACTTCTGAATATAAAACAGAGAGCGATGAAGCAATTACTATATCAAAGGACTTTTTAACAGAAGCAACGGTGATTTTTGATAACTGGAAGTAATCTCTGTGTAGTAGTTAGAGAAAAAACAGAAAGGTTGAACATAGATGAGTAAAGAAACGATTGTAATTAGCGGTATGACCTGTGCTGCCTGTGCCATGAGAGTGGAAAAGGCAGTTGGTAAGTTAGACGGTGTGGTAAACGCCAGTGTTAATTTTGCCACGGAGAAGTTATCTGTAGAGTTTGATGAACAGATATCATCCGTCCCAGTAATTAAGGAAGCGGTAGAACATGCTGGTTATGGTGTAGTAACAGAGAGTAATGTTAATGTAGTAACAATTCCGGTTGGAGGTATGACCTGTGCAGCCTGCTCACAAAGAGTGGAAAAGGCCATTGATAAACTGGAAGGTGTTAAAAAGGTATCGGTTAATCTGGCTACAGAAAAGGCAACGGTAGAGTACGATCCTAATGTTATAAGGTTATCAGCTATTAAGCAATGTATTGAGAATGCAGGTTATAAAGCTCTAGAAATTGATAAGACTACAGTGGATGAAGATAAACTTAGGAAGGAAAAACAGATTAGAACACTATGGATTAAATTCACAGTAGCAGCTGTATTTGGACTTCCATTATTATATTTTGCGATGGTTCCCATGGTATCCTGGTGGCCATTTCCAGTACCAAAAGCTGTTAATCCAATGATATATCCTTTGAGATTTGCAATACTTCAAATCTCCTTAGTTACTCCAATTATTATAGCTGGATATAAGTTTTATACCATTGGTTTTAAAGCATTATTTATGAGAAGTCCCAATATGGACTCCTTAGTTGCAATCGGTACATCAGCAGCAGTTATCTATAGTATTTTTAATACCTTCCAGATTATTAACGGTGATTTTGGCGCTGTAGATAAGCTGTATTATGAAACTGCTGGAGTTATTATAGCGCTTATTTTACTTGGAAAATCCTTAGAAGCAGTATCCAAGGGCAAAACCTCTGAAGCGATTAAAAAGCTGATGGGGCTTGCACCAAAGACAGCTATTGTGATAGAGAATGATAATGAAGTAGAAGTTCCAATTGATGAGGTTGAAATCGGCAATATTATTTTAGTTAAGCCCGGTGAAAAGATTCCAGTGGATGGTATTGTTTTGGAAGGTAACACTTCAGTAGATGAAGCAATGCTTACCGGTGAAAGTATGCCAGTGGATAAGAAGGCGGGAGATAAGGTATTTGCTGCAAGTATCAATAAAAACGGTATGATTAAGTTCAAGGCTACTAAGGTTGGCAGTGATACTGCTTTAGCACAGATAATTAAGCTGGTTGAAGATGCACAAGGTTCCAAGGCTCCAATCGCGCAGATGGCGGATATCGTTTCAGGTTATTTTGTTCCTATTGTATGTGGTCTGGCAACACTTGCATTTTTAGCTTGGTTTATTGCAGGTGAACCTCTATCCTTTGCAGTTACCATCTTTATTTCTGTATTAGTTATTGCCTGTCCTTGTGCGCTTGGTCTTGCTACACCGACTGCAATTATGGTGGGTACAGGAAAAGGTGCTGAGAACGGTATTTTGATTAAAGGCGGAGAAGCCTTAGAGACAACACATAAAATTAACACCATTGTATTTGACAAGACAGGTACTATTACAGAAGGAAAACCAGAAGTTACAGATATTATAACAGTTCCTGGCGTACAAAGAGAGCGTCTGCTTCAACTTGCAGCCTCTGGCGAAAAGGGTTCCGAGCATCCTCTGGGTGAAGCAATTGTTCATGGAGCGGAGAGGGAGCAGCTTGAGATTCTTAAAGTTCAGCAATTCGAAGCGATTCCAGGCCATGGTATCGAGGTTACTATTGATGATAATCAGGTACTGATAGGTAATAAGAAATTAATGGACAGCAGGAATATTTCACTGGCTGATCTTAAAGACAAATCTGATTTATTGGCAGCAGAAGGAAAGACACCGATGTATGTTGCCATTGAAGGTCAATTATCCGGTATCATAGCAGTTGCTGACGTTGTAAAAGAAAGCAGTGCCAAGGCGATTAAGAAGCTTCAGTCCATGGGCATTGAAGTAGCTATGATTACAGGTGATAATCGTAAGACTGCAGAAGCAATTGCAAAACAGGTTGGAATTGACCGCGTGCATGCAGAAGTTTTACCACAGGATAAATCCAATGAGGTTAAAAAGTTACAATCCGAAGGCAAGAAGGTATGTATGGTTGGCGACGGCATCAATGATGCTCCTGCCTTAGTGCAAGCAGATATTGGTATTGCAATTGGTTCTGGTACAGATGTGGCTATGGAATCAGCAGATATCGTATTAATGCGAAGTGACTTAATGGATGTACCTACAGCAATTAAATTAAGCAAAAGTACAATCCGTAATATTAAACAGAATTTATTCTGGGCATTTGGTTATAACGTTGCCGGTATCCCGATAGCGGCTGGTATTTTACATTTGTTTGGTGGACCTTTACTTAATCCAATCTTTGCAGCTGCTGCAATGGCATTTAGTTCTGTATCGGTGGTAACTAATGCATTGAGACTCAAGAATTTTAAACCTTATAAATAAGAAAATACTCAAGCAAAAAAATTAAATTGAACAAAGACATTAATTTTAAACATTTACATGATACGAACAATTAACAAAATAAAATAATAAAGGATGAATAAATAATGTTGAAAAAAGCACTATTAATAACACTTTCTTTAGTAGCAATTGTAAGCTTAACAGCTTGTGGTAATAAACTGGATGTTGTTGGAGAACAGTCAATAAAATCCTTTGATGCTGTGGTTACTACCTTAGGTGATAAGGTAACGGAGGATATTGAATTTGGAGGATATTCCTTAGCTTCACCTGATGGGGCTGCAAGATTTTTATGGAGTAAAGATTACAGTAAGACCACCAGTAATGATGTACAGTTAGTTATAGATGCAAAGCCATTCCTTGATGCAGGTCTTGATGCAAGCAAGTTACCAGAAGGTATGTTAGTTGATGATAAAATTATTGTTGGGACAGAGTTAGGTGAAGATTCATTAACTTACAAAGGCGATGTAACTTCTGTTAAAGCTTATGAGCAAATTGTAAATAAATACCGTGATAGTATTAAATACCATGCTGCTCTTGATCATTATGGTGTAGCCTTATCCAATGGAAATATGTTTGAATGGGCAAAGGATATGACCACAAATGACAAGGATATTGTATTTGTATTAAATCCTGAGGTATTTATAAATGCAGGTGTAGATACCTCAAGTGTTGATGGTTGGGTATTTGCTAAGGTTGAGACCATGGATGATAATGGTAAGAAGATAGAAGTGGATAAATTCTTAAAACCTTTTGATCTGGATGGTAAACCAGCAAAATAATTTAATGAAGATATCAAACAAATAGTATAAAATAACAGATAATCGATACGGTATACGTTATTAGCATCTGTTTGTAGGTTATAATTTGAATAGACTGTTTGTAGAACAATAACTCAAGTATCGTAAATGGTATTTGAGTTATTGTTAATTCATGGCAAGTGAAACGACTTGTCGTTTCACTTGCAGATGTTTTATAATAGACATACTTGAGATGTTTATAATAGAGATACTTGGAGGTAGTTATGATCAACCCGAAAAAAATACTGGTTGTAGAAGATGAAGCAAAAATTTTAGAAGTTGTAAAATCCTTTTTAGAAAGCAAAGGCTTTATTGTCTTGACCGCAATGAATGGCAGAAAAGCTCTTGAGGTATTTTCTAGGGAAAATGTATCCATGGTTTTGCTTGATCTAATGCTTCCAGAATTGTCAGGAGAAGAGGTTTGTAAGGCTATTCGCAAGCAATCCAATGTACCAATTATTATGCTTACAGCCAAATCGGATGAGGCAGATTTGTTGAATGGCTTAGGAATAGGTGCAGATGATTATATTACAAAGCCATTTAGTTTAAAGGCTTTGAATGCCAGGATTGAAGCAGTACTTCGAAGAGCTAATTCGGAGCTGATGCCAGTACTTACTAGAAGTTCTTTTAACGGTGGTGATTTGGTCGTGGATTTTGACAGCTATACGGTAATGAAAGCCTCACAAGAAGTTAAGCTGACTCCGAATGAATATAAAATATTGGCAATATTAATTAAACATACCAGCAAAGTGTTTACCAGAGAAGAATTAATTACTATCGCATTTGGTGATGATTTTGACGGCTATGATAGGACAATAGACAGTCATGTGAAAAATCTTAGGCAAAAGATTGAAAGTGACCCTAAAAATCCGGTTTATGTTAAAACCATCCATGGTGTGGGATATAAGTTTGGGGGTGAGTAATTGAAACAGAGCTTAAAAACACAATTATCCTCAACAATCCTTATTATAGTTTTACTTACTATTGCTATGATTAGTGTATTAGCTAATTTTTTTATTAATCGTCAGTTTACAGAATACTTAGCGAAGCAGCAGGCACTAAAGGCTCAGATAATAACTTCAACCATAAGTCAGCAATACAGTTCATTTACGAATCAATGGGATGAGAATTATGTACATGCTATTGGCATGTTCGCGCTATATGAAGGCTATATCATTAAGGTGTATGATGAGCAGGGAGATATCATATGGGATGCCCAATCCCATGATATGGGCTTATGTAATCGCATCATGGATGATATCTCCAATCGTATGAAAATCGAATATCCAAAGCTGGAAGGTGATTTTTCCTCAGTTGACTATCCCTTAGAAAATAATGGAGAGAAGATTGGACATGTCAGCATTAGTTATTTTGGACCATTTTTCTTGAATGAAAATGATTTTAAATTTCTTCATGCAATGAATACCATTTTGTTATCAGTAGGAATGGTTTCACTTGTGGTTTCGCTTGTAATAGGGCATTTATTGGCTAGAAGAATTAGCAATCCAATTCTAAAGATGGTAGATGTAACAAAACTAATATCAGACGGAAGATATGAGGTAAGATTAGAAGCAGGCAGTAAAACAAAAGAACTTAGTTTATTAGAAGAATCAATCAATCATCTTGCGGTTTCTCTGGAAACGTTAGAAAAACTAAGGAAGCAGCTAACCGAGGATGTGGCACATGAGCTTCGTACCCCTATTACAATACTTCAATCCTATATGGAAGCGATGGAAGACGGGCTGTGGGAGGCAACCCCAGAACGATTAAATAGCTGTCATGAAGAGGTAACGAGAATAGGTAAATTGGCGGGTGATTTGGAAAGTCTGTCAAAGCTGGAAGG
>JAFACO010000077.1 GCA_023425485.1 Bacillota bacterium | reverse complement strand
GTATTTCTCTGCTATTTGATTAATAGTTTCATTCAGTTTAGGGAACTTTTCATTATCTAAAAAGACACCTTCAAAGAAACCGTACTGGAAGGGTGACCAGGGCTGAATTGTAATATCGTTAAGTCTGCAAAAGTCCAGAATACTTCCATCACGATCAATAGCATTATCCGTCAGCATGTTTACTTCAAGACCATTTCCAATCATTGTTGCATTGGTAATACTTAATTGAAGCTGATTTGCAACAATCGGTTGTTTGACATATTTTTGTAATAGTTTTATTTGCATGGGTTTTTGATTAGATACACCAAAATGACGAACTTTACCTGATTGCTCCAGTTCATCAAAAGCCGCAGCAACTTCTTCCGGTTCCACAAGTGCATCTGGTCTATGCAGCAGTAAAACATCCAGATAGTCGGTTTTTAGTCTTCTTAAAATTCCGTCAACGGAACTTAATATATGTTCTTTAGAAAAATCAAACATTCCAGGGCGTATACCGCATTTTGACTGAAGAATTATTTTTTCTCTTACTGCTGAAGACATATGGATTGCTTCGGCAAATATTTTTTCACATTCACCCGCTCCGTAAATATCTGCATGGTCAAAGAAGTTAGCATCAAGTTCCAAAGCTTTCTGTACAAACTCTTCTGCTTTTTTGGAATCAATGCTATTAATTCTCATACATCCGACAGCTATATTGGGTACTTGTAACTTACTACTACCAAGATTAATCTTTTTCATTTTATACCTCCAAAATTATAATATTGTTAGTGGCTGGTTTCCATTTAATTTCATTTGTGTTAGGACTTAACTCTACTATACCCGTTAAAGTTAACTCAAAGTCAAGCACTTATTGAAATTATTTTAAAGTATGTTAAACTAATATAAAAACCATATAATTTGATGATGTAATCAAAGGAGAGCTATGTACACAATTAAGCAAATTTCCGATAAAACAAACCTAACAGAACATACCCTAAGATATTATGATCGAGAAGGGCTGATCCCTTTCATATCACGTACAAGCAGCGGTATCCGGCAGTTTTCAGAGGATGATCTGGAATGGATTCATCTAATCTGCTGTCTAAGAAATTCTGGTATGCCTTTACAGGAAATTAAAGAATTTATGCAAATGTGTTTGCAGGGTGCAGATTTATTAGAAGAACGAAAAGCTTTACTGGTAAAGCATCGTACAAGAATATTGGATGAGGTCAAAAACCTGGAGAACAGTCTTGGTATCATAAATTATAAAATTGACCACTATAAGGAAATTGGTATCTTCCATATAGATAAAGTACAAACAGCTTCCAATGTATAAGTACTAATTAATACTAACATAAAAATGATGATGCTTTTTTATAGGCATCATCATTTTTGATTTAATACATAAATATAGTATGCTTCTACTATGTAAATGATATTTCCGTGTCCAGCCATGTTTCGATATCATTTCTTATCTCAAGGATTGAGTCCTCCAATGTAAAACGAAACCCCTGGCAACCTCCATTACAATGATCACTTATTCCTCTTTTTATTCCACAGCCATAACCTTTTTTAATCATTTCTTGTATAAATAAAGGGAATGCCTCGATAGTATCAGCGTACTTATGCGTGTTTTTCGCTTTGATGTTTATTTGATAACCATTGTTCAGGGATACATTAATTCCCCATAGCTCTTTACTCTTATAAGAATACTTCACTTTTATCCATAAATCGTTTATCTCCATATTGCATTTAAGCCCTTTATCCAAATAGCGTTGATGCAGCTGCCATATAAAATCTTGCACATTGGCTGACAATGGGTTCATAGTATCTTTTAAAACAGAAATAACATCATCGTTATTATTTTTCAATACTCTGTAATCACATCGCAATAAAATATCAGAGAAGCGACAATAACTTACTGTATTGGACTTATTAACTTTCAATTTGTCCGCATTTTCTCCAAATTCTATCTCTGCTATTGCCATTACCTTCAACCCCGTCAACATCGCAGGATCATCAGGACACGAAATTTTTATTCTCTCCGCTTTTAATAACTCCGGTTTATTATCCTTTAAGTTTATACCATCGAACAATATACCGCAATCTGTCAAGAAGCGCAGGCATTCAATGCTTTTTGAAACAGGGATATTTGTGTTGAATATATTGTTTCCTGCGGTAAGATACCCGGTACTATCTGCTAGTACACCATAAAAACCAATATTCAATAATAAGCATTTCACATTATGCAGGAATGGAAAATATACCGAAATAGTAACACGGTCATCAAATTCGTGAGCATTCTTTTTTTGATTGTCATACAAATCACC
The DNA here is from genome assembly GCA_023425485.1 of Bacillota bacterium. Lineage (GTDB taxonomy): Bacteria > Bacillota > Clostridia > Lachnospirales > Lachnospiraceae > Mobilitalea. The sequence goes on along the minus strand of JAFACO010000077.1, from coordinate 1,759 downwards.
CTCAACAATCATAGTATCGCATAGCCGATATAAAAAGTTTCTGAGAGCAAGAACTCCTTCTCGAATGTTTTCCTCGTCTGAAATATTCATAAACCTAGGGTTAATGTCATATGTTTCAGGTATTTCCGAAGTAATAACATTTTTTAAGTGTTTTGCCATATCTTTGAGAGTTTTTGGCACTTATTTCACTTCTTTCTTTGCAAAGTCAACTTTATATTGCCACTCACCGTATTTTTTCTCATTATCAGTTATCGTTCCTTCTGTAAGGGTGATACGCAGAACGATTGAGTCCGGATTATCTTCGTCACCATGTGCATCGAACCAAGTAAAGATTTTTTTCATCTTCGCTCTAATTTCCGTATTCCTCTCATCCTTTACCCAGCCGAGATTTTCAGCCGTGCCTTGTGCAACAAACAAGTCTAACCCACAAATGGATATCTCGTTGTTTTTCCCAATTTCCAGGGTTTTATTTTTATTCGCATCTGTAGAAACATAAAATATTCCGTCCTCATAATAAGCATCAACCATACGAACAACCGGGCGGGGATTACCGACAGCGTTCGGGGACAATGCAATCGTTGCAAGAGCAATAAGATTATCCTTCCCGTTTCCACAGAATTCTTCCATAAGCTTCATCGCGTTTTCATACTTGTTCATAATAATTTCCTCCATTTATTTTTTATTCCCTATGGGTTCTGCCATACATAGCCTCATTTTATATTCCTTCTTTTAGCTTGATAGGAAAATACCTTTGCATTTGCTTATAGCCAAGTCCCTTTTCTATGTCTTGATAAGCATTATCTCTTCCATTTTCATATAAATAAGGCATATTGAACATAACGCTGCTGCTCTTGTCAAGCTCAAAATTTGTGTTTTCAATCCATCGGTGAACTTTATCTTCCACTTTTTGCATGCTCTCATTATCTTCGTCAATACTGACTGCCATAGCATATAAGCCACCGGGAAAATCAATTAATTTAAAAGGAGTTACATCAGCATCGGTAACACCATCCTTCACAGCGCATATCCACTCGGCTATATCATTTTTTAACAATAAAAAATCAAAGCAATCGAAAATAACACTCTGATACAAATGACAATACTGCCACAATTGGTACATATATCCGCCTTCTTTGAACATTTCCCCCCACGGTTGGTCGCCGCAGGTTACCGCTTTAAATGCAGGTATCCTGACAACCATTATATCAGGAATTTTTTTATCTAATTTATCAGTTATTTCTAGCAAGCGATTTATATTGGAGGGTTTGCCGATATAGTCAATGCTTATTAATTGTGTTTCAATCTCCTTCGCCTTGTTATACAGCAGTTTTATGTCGGAGTTGTCTGAAAAGTTTACTTGTTCAATTTCATGTATAAAATCCAGTACAATTTCTTTCAACTCATGCAAAAGAGCAACCTCGTCGTCTATATTCTGTACTTTTTTCCCCAGCACTTCTAAAACCACATTAGAACCAGCCGTGTTGAAAATACGTTGAATATCTTTTATGCTGATATTCAGCTTTCGTAAAATGAGTATTTGTTCCAGTCTCCTAATAGCATTATCATCGTACATTCTATAGGTGTAATCTCCGCTTCGGGTACTGGACAACAAACCCATGTCCTCATAATAACGCAGTGTACGAGCTGTAATGTCATATTTGCTTGACACATCTTTGATTTTGATTAGGTTGTTCATTTGCTCCGACCTCTTTTCTAAATTACTAGGATAAACATAGTATAAAGGATTCCCTAAAGGTAG
>JAFACO010000043.1 GCA_023425485.1 Bacillota bacterium | reverse complement strand
GGTCTTGCTATAGCTAAAAAAATCATTAAGAGACATCACGGCAGAGTGTGGGTGGAATCTGAAGTCAATCGCGGAACTAATTTTTCTTTTACCTTACCAAAGTAAGTCTTTCTGAATTCAGAAGGAAAAACACCGGTATATTCTCGGTAATGCTTACTGAAATATTCTGCATCCTTGTATCCTAAAAGCTCGCTTATTTCGTAAGTTTTGTAATGCTTATCCGTTAAAAGTATGGTAGCAAATTCTAGTTTTGCTTTGGTACAAAACTGTAAAAAGCTTTCTCCGGTATTCGCTTTAAATAAACGCCCTAAATAATCACTATTATAGTTCAAGCGCAAAGCCACTTTCTCTAATGTTATTTTTTGGCCTAACTTAGAAAGGACCTCCGAACACATTTTATAAATAACGTCATCGGAAGTGCTTAAATGAAATCGTTGAATAAAGTCTGATATATGAAGAAACTCCATTCGAATAATTTCTGTTATTTTTGACTCGCTGTTATTCGAAATAATGCGATCTTTCGTAAATTCACTTGGTTGATAAAGCTTCTTGATAAAGGGATGTTTATTAAGAAGTTTTTCTTCTGTATTTCTAATTAACTTCTCAAACATAACTCCAAGTTTAAAATAATCATTGTCATACATGGCTAAATGGTATTTTATGAGCTGTTCAATATAGAGGTCGACCTCTTCAGAAGAATTATATAATACTGAAAATATGGTATCCTCATAATTGTTTATAAGCCCAAAATCTAGCTTTTCAATTAATACTTGCTCTAACTTTTCTTTTATATTGCGGGTTTTGGCTTTTTCTTCAATGTCTAGTTTTATTTGCTGTAGTAAGGAGGCTATCTTGTCCTTGGCAATGGGCTTAACCAGATAATCAAAAGCATCATATTTAATACCTTTTCTGGCATACTCAAAATCACTGTGTGTACTAACAAGGACAACAGTGGTATCAAGCCCCCGCTCTCTTATTTCCTGTAATAATCGTATACCATCCATAACTGGCATTCGAATATCAGTAATAATTACATCAAAATTTTGTTCCTCCAAAGCCTGTAAGGCTTCTTCGCCATTCTCGCATTCGGCATTAACAACAAAATCCTGATCATAGTCCCTAAGCATCTTGATTAGAGCGTATCGTTGTGTCCACTCATCATCCACAAGTAAAAGTTTATACATATTAATGAACCTCATTTTCCCATTATAGCTATATATCGACATTTTTGGTATTAAACATTACATAATGTAGGTTTTTTCGGGGTAATTCGTCTTCTTTCTCCCATTTATGGTATTGAATAGTTTTTGTAATATAAGGTTTGTTGTTAAAACAACCTAAATATTGATAAATACTTCCATTTGAATTTGATCAATATATATGCAACGCATAAAAAGGAGGAGGTGAAAGAATTGTCAGAGAGATTTTTAAATGATCCTATGTTGGATATGTATTTATTTGAAACAAATCAAAACATTGAGCAGTTGGAACAATCAATTCTATCTAGTGAAAAGCACAGTGTTCTTACAATTGAAGATGTAAATGATATTTTTCGTGTCATGCATACGATAAAAGGTTCATCAGCAATGATGCTTTTTAATAATATAGCTTCAATGGCTCACGCAATGGAAGATTTGTTTTACTTTCTTCGTGAAGAAAAACCAACACATCTCAATTATTCTATCCTATCAGATTTAGTTCTTGAAGGGATTGACTTTATAAAAATAGAATTAATAAAAATTACAAATATGGGAAGTTGTGATGGAGATGCAAGTAGTTTGATTGAACGAATTAAATCCTACTTAGCATCGATCCGAAAGGATAATTTTAAAGAAAGTGCTATGAAAAGAGATTTAACTTCCAGTATGCAGCAATATTATCTGACCCATGAAATAAGTGTAGCCAATACAAGCATGAAAGGATATAAAGCCACATTTCATTTTGACCCAGGGTGCGAGATGGAGAACCTAAGAGCCTATAATATTGTACATAATGTGAAAGAGATTACGGAAGAGTTTTACTATGTACCCAGTGATATTATTGAAAATGATGACAGCATCTTAACCATAAGGGAGAAGGGGTTTCAACTATACCTAAAGACTGTAATTACTAAGCAGGAAGTGTATGATTTTTTTATGAAAACACTCTTCTTAAAAAGTCTGGAAGTTGTCGAACTTGGTGAGGATGTTGATTTCAGTCAACCCTATGGGGTGAGTGGTTTTGCCTTAGATCAGCCTGTTAAGGTACCAAATTTAATTGGGGGATTGGAGGAGAGCAAAGAAGTTGATAATCCCCATACACAACAAAACATTATTAGTGTCCAGGTAGCTAAATTGGATAAGCTAATGGATTTGATGGGTGAGATGGTAATTGCGGAAGCAATGGTAACACAAAATCCTGACCTGCAAGATTTAAGACTTAAGAATTTTTACAAGGCGGCACGCCAGCTTCGTAAAATTACAAATGAAGTACAAGATATGGTTATGTCAATCCGTATGGTACCATTATCTGCAACCTTTCATAAAATGCACCGAATCGTTCGAGATATGAGCAAGAAGTTAAATAAAGAAGTTCAGCTAAAGCTCTTGGGGGAAGAAACTGAGGTGGATAAAAAGATAATTGAGCATATCTCTGATCCCCTGATGCATCTGGTTCGTAATTCTATTGATCATGGAATTGGTACTGTTGAAGAAAGGCTGCTAAAAGGGAAAACCAGTTATGGTTTAATCACTTTGGAAGCAAAGAATTCAGGAAGTGATGTAATCATTAGTATAAAGGA
>JAFACO010000146.1 GCA_023425485.1 Bacillota bacterium | reverse complement strand
TTTATTTAGTTCCAATATTGTATTAGCTTTAGTTAAGAGTAATGAGCCAACCTTCCCCTATGCCGATACCGCATTTGCAATCGGTAACGTTTGTGGTAGTTTAGTCGTGGTATTTTTAATGTGCATCATGGTTGCTGGATCAGTTTTTAACAATGAACATAATAATCATACCTTTAAAAATTGTGTTTCCTATGGAATTCCACGTGGAACAATATACTTTGGTAAGGTCATTGTTCAAATCATTTATGCAATAACCGCCTTTATTATTATTTTAGCAGTTCATGTCGGTAGTGCGTATCTGCTTCTGGATAATTCCGGCCCAATGTATTTAGATATGATGTTTGAAACCTGTTTAGCTCTACTTCCTTTGTTTATATTTTCACTGACTGTGGCTAATTGCTTTTATTTTATATTAGAGGGAACTGGAGCAGCAATGACTGCAGCTGTTGGAATTATTCTTGCAATGCCAGTAGCGTTTAATTTCTTGGGAATGAAGTTTGAAATCTTTCGAATCATCGCAAAAGTTCTGCCCTGGAATTTACTCTTAGCAACGAAGGCAGATATGAATGGGTCGGTTAGTTTTTATTGGGAACAAAATGGAATGTTAGGCAATTGGTTGGCAGGTATTTTACAAGCACTATTATTTATCGTGTTAGGATATGTTATATTTAGAAAGAAAGAGATAAAATAAAGGTGTTAATATAAGCAAATATGTACGTCGGTATTGCTTAGAAACATAGGCAAGAAAGTGGAATCTAAAATATACATTAGTTTCTTTTACAACTAATAGATAGAAATAGGAAAGGAGGGATGGCGATGATTTATATCAGTATTGTTTTATTAATTCTGGTAGTATTACTTGTCATACGCTTATCTTTCCTATTTCGTGCTATAAAATCTGCCGTCAAACAAATGTCTCTCATTGAGCAACTCCCAGAAGAAAACCAACAGATTAAGGATATCCCCTTTGATAGAAATCTGGAACAGTTATTGAAAAAGGTAAATGAGCTTTATCTGGCAAGACAGGAGGAGAGAATTGCATATCAAAGAAGGGAAATGCAGATTAGAAGGGAAATTGAAAATATCTCCCATGATCTACGTACACCCCTAACGTCTATCCTTGGATACGTGGACCTGATTCAAAACGATGACTTGGAGGAGAGAGAGCAGGAAGAATATCTTCAAATTATTAAGAAACGAGCAAAAGTTTTACAGGGTTTCATTCAGGACTTCTATGAGTTATCCAGAATTGAGGGAGAGGATTATCCCCTTAAGCTGGAGGCTGTTACAGTTCAAACTATATTGGCGGAGACGGCAGTTGCTTATTTTAATGAGTTTGAAAAGAAAAATATAAAGGTAAATTTAGAGTTATTGGATCATAAAACGGATTTAATTGCAGATAAAATACAATTAAATCGAATTTTCAATAATCTGATTCAAAACGCCTTAAAATACTCCACAGAAGTTTTTACCATAAAGCAAATTAATGAGAATAAGGAATGCGTCTTAAGATTTCAAAATGATAAGGGTAACATAACAGAGAAAGAATTAGAGCTAATATTTGACCGTTTTTATTCCGGTGATTCGTCAAGGAATAACCATAGTACAGGACTGGGCTTAACCATAACAAAAATATTAGTAGAGAAAATGAAGGGTAGTATCAATGCCTTTCTGGAGGAAGATTTGTTTGTAATTGAGCTTCGATTTCCGGTTCTCACCCAAGTATAAATGGATATACAATTCCTTTAGCAATATTTTGTTCGTTGATATTTTATAGTATATCAGTTATAATTACCGTTAGTAAAAGGCGAAATAGGCTTTGGCTAACGGTTTTTTATTTTACTAGCGAAACAATATAGGTTTCAATTTGTTTGCAAAAAGCTATTTGGCATTATGGAGGAATAATGAGAAAATTAGCACTATCGGATGAAATATTACTAACAGTTGATAAACCTGCCAGATATATCGGCGGCGAAGTTAATATGCAGGTGAAAGATCCTGCAAAGGTTGATATACGTTTTTGTATGTGTTTTCCCGATGTCTATGAAATAGGCATGTCACACCTGGGAATACAGATTTTATATGATATCATAAATCGAAGAAGCGATACTTATTGTGAGAGGGTATATTCCCCTTGGACGGATATGGACAAGCTGATGAGGGAGAAGAATATCCCTTTATTTGCGCTAGAAAGTCAGGACCCAATTAAGGATTTTGATTTTCTTGGTATTACGTTGCAGTATGAGATGTGTTATACCAATATTCTTCAAGTACTTGAGCTGTCCCAGATACCCATTTATGCTAAGGAACGTGGTGAGAATGATCCAATTGTAATCGGTGGAGGACCTTGCAGCTATAACCCTGAACCGATCGCTGATTTCTTTGATTTCTTTTATATCGGTGAAGGTGAGACGGTATATGATCAGCTTTTAGATGCTTATAAGGAAAGTAAACAGCAAGGCAAGACCAGAAAAGAATATCTGGAAATGGTGGCACAGATAGAAGGTATGTATGTGCCTGCTTTTTATGATGTTGCTTATAATGAAGATAAAACAATTAAAAGCTTTACCAAGAATAATCCTGCTGCACCGGATAAGGTGAGAAAGCAGGTAGAAATGAACCTTAGTGAAGCATATTATCCTACAAAGCCAGTGGTCCCATTTATCAAGGCAACGCAGGATAGAGTAGTACTTGAAATTCAGAGAGGTTGTATTCGTGGCTGTAGATTCTGCCAGGCGGGTATGATTTATCGTCCTACCAGAGAAAGAAGCCTGGAATATCTTAAAAAATGTGCATATGAAATGCTGGCTTCCACCGGTCATGAAGAGATTTCTCTTAGCTCACTAAGCTCCAGTGATTATTCTCATTTGCAGGAGTTGGTGTATTTTTTAATTGATGAATTTGGTTCCAAGGGAGTTAACATTTCCTTACCTTCTCTTCGTATTGATGCTTTTTCACTGGATGTTATGAGTAAGGTTCAGGACATTAGAAAGAGCAGTTTGACCTTTGCGCCGGAAGCTGGAACCCAGAGGCTTCGTGATGTTATTAATAAGGGTCTTACGGAAGAATCCATCTTAACAGGAGCAATGAAAGCCTTTAATAGTGGTTGGAATCAGGTTAAGCTTTATTTCATGTTAGGCCTTCCAACAGAGACCTTGGAGGATATTGAAGGCATTGCAGTTCTTTGTGATCGGATTGCCAGAGAGTATTATACAATTCCAAAGGATCAGCGTAATGGTAAGGTAAGTATTACTGCAAGTTCATCCTTCTTCGTACCAAAACCCTTTACTCCATTCCAGTGGTCTGCCATGGATACAGGAGAAGCATTTATTGAAAAGGCGCGTTATTTGAAGGATAAAGTAAAAGAACAGTTAAATCAAAAGAGTTTGAAATATCGTTGGCACGAAGCAAAGCTTACAGAGCTGGAAGGTGTATTTGCCAGAGGTGACAGAAGAGTTGGCAAAGCAATCTATGATGCTTATCAGGCTGGCTGTCTCTATGATTCCTGGGGTGAATATTTTGATTATGATAAATGGATGAAGGCGTTTGAAGACAATGGAATCAAAATCGAGTTCTACAACTGTAGAGAACGTAGTGAAGATGAAATCTTCCCTTGGGATTTCATTGATGTTGGCGTAACAAAGAAATTCCTTTATCGAGAATATAAGAGAGCCGTTGACGAGAAGATAACACCAAACTGTAAACAAGCCTGCTTTAATTGTGGAGCAAAGGAATTTGGCGGTGGAGTTTGCTTTGTACAAGGGTTAGAAGTAGTGGAAAATAATGATACTACAGCTGTAGTGATGGAGGAAGTTACCAATGAAGGCTAGAATCAAATTTCAAAAATATGGAGCAATGAAATTCATTGGTCACTTAGATGTTATGCGCTATTTTCAAAAAGCCTTTCGCAGGGCAAATTATGATAGTGAGTATACCAAGGGCTTTAGCCCTCATCAAATTATGTCCTTTGCAGCACCTCTTGGAGTAGGATTAACCAGTGATGCAGAGTATCTGGATATTCAGCTTTTATCCAGCGATGAACCACAGGTAATGGTGGATAGACTGAATGCAGTCCTTACAGAGGGAGTACGTATTCTCGACTTTCATCCATTATTGGAAGCGGAAGCAAATACAAGAACAGTAACTGCTATGTCCTTAGTGGCTAGTGCAGATTATGTAGTTTCTTTTAAAGATGGATATGAGGCGGATACCGTTTTTGCCACTCAAGAGGATTTTAAGAAGGCATTTCTTAAGTTCTATGAGAAATCCGAAATTGTTATAGGTAAGAAGACAAAGAAATCTGAAACCGAAGTAGATATAAAGCCAATGATTAGCTTTATAGCTTTTGATGAAAAAGAATATGTTACAAAGCTTCAGGATTTTGTAAAGGAACCTGCAAAGGTTTCATTAACAGAAACAGTGGCACAGCAGTATGAGAATGGTATTAAAATCTACATGCAGATTGATACTGGCAGCAGTGCCAATCTTAAGCCAGAGCTTGTAATGGAAGCTTTTTATGAAGAGTACAACCTAACCTATACGAAGTTTTCCTGGCAGGTACACAGATTAGAGGTATATACCAAAGACAGCGAAACCGGAAAACTGGCTGCACTTAATCAGGTGGAAAGATAGAAAGATTCTCCCGACAAAAGAAAATCAAGGCTATCATCGATGAATAGGACGATATCTATATTCATCTGGACTTGCGTTACCATTGTATGAATTACCAAAAAAGAAGGTAATTCATACAATGCCGGTCTGCGCCATCTGGATATAGATACAGTCCTATTCATCCCTTAAAGTTTGAGGCGGACTTTGTCGAGTTAATTTTAGATAGAGTAGGATATAGGTTAGATAATTAATGCATGATATGGAGGAATACGAATGGGAAATAAATTGGTTATCACGAGAAAAAATAACGCAATTATTTCTGCGTTCTTTGAGGGAAAAGATTTAGTGCAGGTATCCCTGAATGCATCAGAAGAGGCAGGTATTTTAGGAAATATCTATCTTGGAAAAGTGAAGAATATTATAAAGAATATTAATGCTGCATTTGTCGAAATAGAAGATGGAAGAATGTGTTATTATTCTTTGGGTGATAATCAATATCCTATCATGGCAAATAATAAAGAACTCGTTAATGAGGATTTTAAGTTAACAGAAGTTAAAGTAAAAGTCGGTGATGAGCTGTTAGTCCAGGTTGTAAAAGAGGATATTAAGACGAAAGCACCAGTGGTTAGCTCTAATCTGAACTTTACAGGTAAATATGTTGCCCTTACCTATGGAAAATCAGCGCTGGGAGTATCTTCTAAAATAGTAGATGAAAAAGAACGAAAACGTCTGAAAGAATTGGCTAGAAGACATCAACATTCGGCCTATGGGTTTATTATACGAACCAATGCAGCATATGTGCCGGAGG
>JAFACO010000396.1 GCA_023425485.1 Bacillota bacterium | reverse complement strand
GTATTTGACTTATCAATGAACACTGTAATATTACTTTCAATATTAATTCTTGTTACCCCATTTGTACTAGTTTATTTAACAGGTAATAAGAAAAAGAATGCATTCAAAGGGATTGGACTAATTACTTTAATCTCTGGTTTATCCTTTTTAGTGCCAGAATTTTTAGTAGCAAAATATCTTGGTGCAGAGTTACCTGTAGTAATCGGTTCTGTTTGTTCCATGATATGTACCATTGGAGCGGCTAAGGTTTTCGGTAAGAAAAAAGTTGATCCAGAGTTTGCTTTGGAAGAGAAATCAGACAGCAAGCAAACACAAAAGATTAGTACAGCAGATGCGCTGAAAGCATGGAGTCCTTTTATATTAATCTTTGTTTTCCTCTTAGGAACCTCAAAATTAATTGCTCCTTTCAATGAGTTATTATCTACAGTAAAAACAGTAGTACCAATTTATAACGGAGAAAATGCTGCACCATATACCTTCTCCTGGTTAGCGACTCCTGGTGTATGGATTATCCTTGCAGGCTTTATCGGAGGTAAATTGCAAGGTGCAAGATTTGCAGAGATGTTCAAAATATTCTATAAGACAATTATTCAGCTTTCAAAGACAATCATTACAATTATTGCGATTATGGCAACAGCAAAACTAATGGGTTATAGTGGTATGATTTCTGCCATTGCTCTTATGTTTGTTACAGTAACAGGTAGTTTCTATCCGCTATTTGCACCATTACTGGGAGCTATCGGAACCTTCGTAACAGGTAGTGGAACTTCAGCCAGCGTATTGTTTGGTGGATTGCAGTTAGAAACTTCAGTGGCATTAAATCTAAATCAGGCTTGGATATCAGCTTCCAATACTGCCGGAGCAGTTATGGCTAAAATGATTTCTCCACAAAGCATTGCAATTGCAGTTGCAGCTGTAAGTTTACAAGGTAAGGAAAGTGTTTTATTAAAGGGTACTATTAAGGTATTTGTGTTCTTCCTGTTAGTGGTCGGTATTGTTACATTTATAGGAGCACGTATCTTAGGTTAATACATGGAGTAAAGAACCCATTGTGGCTTCTTTTAACAGATTTTATCATGGAGGTAAGTATGGAAATTTTAGTATGCATCAAACAGGTTCCGGACAGCAATAAAGTCGAGGTAGATCCGGTTACTGGAGTATTAAAAAGAAATGGTGTGGAATCAAAGTTAAATCCCTATGATTTGTATGCACTGGAAACAGCATTAAGAATTAAAGAAGAAAAAGGTGGCTCTATTACGGTGCTTACAATGGGACCGGGGCAAGCAGCCAGCATTATTCGAGAAGCATATGCAATGGGTGCAGACAAGGGAATCTTAATTTCTGATCGTAAATTCGGCGGAGCAGATGTACTTGCAACAAGTTACACCATATCACAGGCAATTTTAATGGCGGGTAATTACGATTTAATTCTTTGCGGTAAACAGACCACAGATGGTGATACCGCACAGGTAGGTCCAGAGGTTGCTGAATGGATGAGCATACCTTCCGTTTCCAATGTATCAAAAATTATTGAGATTGGTGATGGGAATATAACAATAGAGATGGATATGACCCATGATATCGAAATCACTAAAGTGCAGTACCCATGTCTGCTGGCAGTTGATAAAGACATTTTCATGCCAAGACTTCCTTCCTATGTGAAGAAGCAGGAGACGAAGGATCGTGAGATAAGAATTATTACCTTGGCAGACTTGGAAGATAAGGATGAAAGAAACTACGGTTTAAATGGATCCCCAACACAGGTACAACGCATTTTCCCTCCACAGGTGAACGATCAAAGAGAAATGTGGACCGGAACAGGGGCAGAATTAACGGAACAATTATTCCATAAGCTTCAGAACATGAAATTTGCATAGGGAGGATAAGAAAAATGGCAAAGTTAGTAATCAATCAGTCACTCGTTGGTAATATCGATGAATTAATCAGCATCTGTCCTTTCAATGCGATGGAGAATAAGAACGGTGAACTTGCAATCAATGCAGCCTGCAAGATGTGTAAAATATGCGTTAAGAAAGGTCCCAAAGGCGCAGTTGAGTACGTAGAAGATGAAGTAGTTGCAATAGATAAAAGTGAGTGGAAGGGTATCGCGGTATATGTTGATCATATCGATGGAGTTATCCATCCGGTAACCTATGAGTTAATTGGTAAGGCAAAAGAACTCGCTGCGAAAGTAGATCACCCGGTATATGCTGTAATGATTGGAAGTAACATACAGGAACAATCCAGAGAGCTTCTCCACTACAATGTTGATAAAGTATTTGTTTATGATCAACCACAATTAGACCGTTTTAAAATCGAACCCTATACCACAGCATTTGAGGATTTTGTAAGCAAAATGAAACCAACTGCTATCTTAATGGGAGCAACACCTGTTGGACGCCAGCTGGCACCAAGAATTTCTGCAAGATTAAAAACTGGACTTACCGCTGATTGTACCATTCTGGATATTAACGAGAATACAGATTTAATTCAAATTCGTCCTGCCTTCGGTGGCAATATTATGGCACAGATTTTAACTCCAAATCATAGACCACAGATGGCTACCGTACGTTATAAGGTAATGGATGCTCCATCACGTAATAGCGAAGAGTCAGGTGAAATTATTATGAATGAGGTTGAGGCAGCAAGGCTTACCAGTAAGATTGAGGTACTTGACATCATTGCAAAAGAAAAAGAACAATTCATTGAAGCAGCTGAAGTACTTGTTGTTGCGGG
>JAFACO010000475.1 GCA_023425485.1 Bacillota bacterium | reverse complement strand
ATTTTAAAGCACTCCGGTTCACAAAGTATAACCAATATGAGTCCATGATTTTACCCATGATAAAATACCTGGAGGATCATCAGGTTCAGTTTCACTATGGAGTTAAAGTGGAAAATGTTGCTTTTGATATTCAAAAAAATAAAAAAACTGCCAAGCGTATTGATGTTCTTCAGGATAATAGGGAAGAGAGTATTGATCTGACAGAAAATGATATGGTTTTCATTACCAATGGAGGCTGTGTGGAAAATTCCACGCTGGGAAGTCAAAATTCTCCTGCAGCATATAATACAGAAATCAAAAAAGGCGGCGGTTGGGATATGTGGCGTAAGATTGCGGCACAAGACCCTTCCTTTGGACATCCTGATAAATTCTGCTATGATCCGGAACAAACTAACTGGATGTCAGCGACTGTAACAACTCTGGACAATCGAATTCCTGCCTACATTCAAGATATCTGTAAACGTGATCCATTTAGCGGGAAGGTGGTAACAGGCGGTATTGTTACTGCAAAAGACTCTAATTGGCTGCTTAGCTGGACCTTTAACCGCCAGCCGCACTTTAAAAATCAGCCAAAGGATCAGCTGGTAGGATGGATCTATGGTTTATTCAGTGATAAGCCAGGTAATTATATTAAGAAAACAATGCGTGATTGCACAGGGAAAGAAATCTGTATGGAGTGGCTATATCATATCGGTGTGCCGATAAATGAAATAGAAGATATGGCTGAGAAAAGTGCCAATACAATACCATGTATGATGCCTTATATTACAGCATTTTTCATGCCGCGCAAAATAGGTGACCGTCCACAAGTCATTCCAGAGGGAAGTGAGAACTTTGCATTTCTTGGACAATTTGCCGAAACTGTACGTGACACCATCTTTACTACAGAATATTCCATTCGTACGGGGATGGAGGCAGTCTATACACTGCTGAATATTGACAGAGGTGTTCCAGAGGTCTGGGGAAGCACCTATGATGTTAGAGATTTGCTGGATGCTACAGTTAAATTAAATGATGGGAAAAAGCTTACGGAATTAGATTTGGGATTTAAAAGGAAGCTGGCGCTCAAAGAAGTCTTAAAGAAGATTGACGGAACTGATATTATAAAGATTTTAAAGGAATATAATGTGATTTGATAATTATTGCATAGAGTGTCATAAGTCTTCCTAATGATTTGACTTATGACACTCTAATATTGTTATATTATTTCCACCATATCCTCGGATAATGACATTATCTCGGAATATAGGATGTCTCTAAAGTCTATGCTGGATTTTTCGCTTAACTTACTTGACCTCGCTTCTGTCAGCTCTGACAGAGGAGAAGCGTTGGGAACTGCCAATCTCTGCATAGCCTCTGTTTTAAACAAGTCTATCTGTTCACTTGTTAATTTGCTCATATGAACCGAGTGTATTATCTGACTTTGTGATATGAAAAATAATTTATATCCTTCTATTGTTGGAAGTTTAAGTACAATATTTCTTGAGGAGAGAGCATGATAACCATCGAGTCCATTTTGAATAACGGTGAAACCATGAATCAAATCCCGGTATAAGGAGGCGTGCTCATAACGGTATTGACTAGCTGCTTCCAAAAGTTTTTCCTGTAAGGAATTAATAAGGCTGGCAATGTTGTTGTAATCTCTAAATAATTCAAATAAAATAGCTCGGTTGTTCTCGAAAGCAGGCCTGTCCATCTTGATAGGAAAAAGATGATAGCTAATATCGTAACCATCGTTAAGCTTTGTTATGGGGTAGATACTTTTCAATTTATCTAAGAAGTCCCTCATGGAATACTGACCGCGAAAGGGACCGAAGCAATCTTCTGATCTGTGACTGACTACAGACATGGAATGGTGAGGATTAAAAGTATCAATTTTTAAATAGATATAGCGTTTATCATTCTTTAGTTGGGCGTTAAAGAGTGGCTGGTGGAATTTTATAAGTTTACATTCCAATAGTCTCGCTTCAAGGTGTGTATCCGTTACGGTATATTCAATATCCTTTATCATTGTAACCATACGTGTTACTTTCTCCCACTTAGGAGAATTAACAAAGTACGTTTGTACCCGTTTCTTTAAGCACTTACTCTTACCAATGTAAATTATCGAACCATTGCTATCAAGCATTCGATAAATGCCAGGTAGTTCAGGTATCTTTCTAATTTTATCTTTTAGGTCGTCCTTTGTATTCATCTATATCACCCACTCATTGATTACAATGTTTTCTTGAATAACTTTTTATCAGTATGTAGCTTTTATCTGCGCATGGTTTTAAACCATGTTTGCGATACGAAGTAAATAATAGCATAGATCTGGTCAAATTCCTAGTACTGCATTTTACGGGCGTTCAAATAGATAAATGTATTTTTACTCAAAAAAGCTTGCACACGAAAATTATAAATGTTAAAATTATATCCCAAAGAAACAATTTTTCCACTTCCGCATTCTAATTATATTTCTGCCGTATTCCGGTTAGGCTTTGATAGATTTCAATAAAATACTTCTTAGGCCAGATTTTCAAAGGAGAAAAACTGATGATAAATAGTGAAATTTTAGAGATAAGGAAGCAATTTAAACATGAAAATTGCTCAATTACAAAAGTAAGTGTATGCTATGTCGATGGCGAAAAAACAATTAAGACAAAGTTTACAGAATCCTTTTTGTGTATGCCAGAAGAGGAGACCTTTAAATATTTTGAGATATTCAAGAAGACACTTTCAGGTACAGTAGGTAAAAATCTAATTAATTTAGAATTTCCAACCTCATCTGAATTTAATGGTGGTACTCAAGAGTTCCTTTTAAAATTAAGGGATAGTGAGTTAAAAGATGAAACTTTAGTTGACGAGTTTTATCAAAAAATTATTGATAGTTATGAGCATGTGGGAAACTATCTCATTTTAGTGGTCTATGCTGCTTATGATGTACCCGGTAAAACCAGTGATAAGATTATGATGGAGGATGCCTCGGACGAGGTTTATCGCTACATATTATGTAGTCTATGTCCGGTCAATCTCTCAAAACCAGGGTTAAGCTATAACGAAGAAAAGAATCTTATTCAAAAAAGAATACAGGATTGGGTGGTATCTTCACCAAACCAAGGGTTCTTATTTCCGGCTTTCAATGACAGAAGCACGGATTTACATAATGCTTTATATTATTCCAAAGACGCAGAAGAGCTTAAACAGGATTTTGTACAGCAGTTATTGGGCTGTGAATTACCTATGACAGCAGGACTGCAAAAAGAGACCTTCCAGACAATGATTAAGGAAACCCTCGGTGAGGAGTGTGATTTTGAAATCGTACGTAACATTCACGAGAAGTTGAATGAAATTCTGGAAGAACACAAAATAAAAGAGATTCCAGAACCTTTGATCCTTGACAAGACCGAGGTAAGAAATCTTTTTGTGGAGAGTGGGGTGGAGGACGAGAAGCTAATCGAATTCGATAAGACCTATGAGAGTTTGTCAGGGGAAAATGCAACGTTATTAGCTGCTAATTTGACAAGCACAAGAGTATTTGAGGTAAAAACACCGGATGTGGTTATAAAGGTGAATCCGGAGCGAACGGAATTAGTACAAACAAAGTTGGTAGACGGGCGTAAATGCCTAGTAATTGAACTCACAGATCAGGTTGAGGTGAACGGTTTAACGGTGAAGCCTCTATGATAAGAAGGAGGCGCATGCAAGCCAATGGATAAGAAAAAGTATCATATTTTAAAATTTATAGAAAAATATTCAATTATTTTCATAGGTTCCGTTATAGCTGCGGTCGGGCTTGAAATATTTTTAATTCCCAACAGCATTATTGATGGTGGAATTGTAGGTATTTCGATTATAACCAGTTTCATAACAGATTTACCAATGGGCTTATTTACCTTCCTTTTTAATATTCCATTTTTATTTATTGGATATAAACAAATTGGTAAGACCTTTGTAATTACTTCGCTATTTGCAATTATTTCATTTTCTATATTCACATTAATTTTTCATCCAGTTCCAGGTTTAACAGATGATATCCTACTGGCAACTGTTTTTGGCGGTATTATACTTGGAGCCGGAGTAGGATTAATTCTAAGATACGGTGGTTCCATTGATGGTACAGAGATTATAGCTATCATATTTACAAGAGGTAGCATGTTTTCAATCGGACAAATTGTTTTAATCTGTAATGTAATCATCTTCACTTTTGCAGCATTTGTTCTTGGATGGGATAGAGCGCTTTATTCCATGTTGGCATATTTCTTGGCGCATAAAACAATTGATATTGTAATTGAAGGTTTTGACGAAGCAAAGGCTGTAATGATTATTACGGAAAATGCAGATGAGATTGCGTCTGCTATTAACGATCGTCTTGGTCGAGGTGTTACCTATTTAGAAGGAAAAGGAGCATATTCTAAGGATAAGAAGGAAGTTCTTTATTCTGTGGTATCCCGTCTGGAGGTATCAAAATTAGTTTCTATTATTAATGATAAGGATAAAAATGCTTTCGTAACCATACATGATGTATCCGATGTAATGGGAGGAACACAGAGAAAACGTGCAATCCACTAAAGCAGTACTCACTGCTTCCTATGACTGAAATGTAGTCGAAAGCTTACTATAGCAAGACTTGATTGACAATTGATAAAAAAACTTATAAACTTATAACATTAGAAATGGGGAGCTTGTGTGTGCAGGCTGAGAGGAACCAAAAGGCTTCGACCCTTTAACCTGATTTGGATAATGCCAACGTAGGGAGATACACTAAGGTAATGATTAGTGAGGTATGCCTATTTAAGGTATGTCTCACTTTTTTTGTTATAGGAAACAACACCAATTTTGGAGGTATTCATGGAAAGTAACAAATTATCATTTTTTAGTGGTTCAATGCTTTGGTTTGGAGCTGCAATTTCAATTGCAGAGATATCGACGGGGGCACTGCTGGCACCGCTAGGATTTTGGACAGGCATTACTGCAATATTTATAGGTCATGCAATTGGATGTATTCTATTTTATCTAGCTGGATTAATCGGTGCGAATAGTAGAAAAACTGCAATGGAAACGGTTGGATTGTCTTTTGGGAGGTACGGCTCCATCTTCTTCTCTGTTTTAAATGTTTTACAGCTTCTTGGCTGGACTGCAGTTATGATTTATATTGGTGCAGATGCATTTGGGAGTGCAGTAAATGATAGGGTTGGTATTACAAACAATTCTATCTGGTGTATCGTTATTGGTATTTTGATTATTATCTGGATTGCTGCGGGTATTAAACATGTAGGTAAGTTAAATAATATTTCTGTAGTGGCACTTTTTGTATTAACGGCTATACTCGGTGTTCTTATATTCAGAGGAGGGGAAGCAGCTCCTACAAAGGAAGTAATGAGCTTTGGATTAGCTCTGGAACTGTCAATTGCAATGCCAATCTCTTGGCTACCTTTGATTTCAGATTATACCAGACATACGGATAAACCAAAAACCTTTACCCTTGTTAGTACCCTAAGTTATTTCTTTGGTAGTTGTCTTATGTACTTAATAGGACTTGGTGCAGCCATCTTTGTGGGGAATTCGGATATAGTTCAGATTCTAATGAAGGCTGGACTTGGTG
>JAFACO010000244.1 GCA_023425485.1 Bacillota bacterium | reverse complement strand
GTTGGTACCTTTGAAAAGAGTAAGAATTTCGGGTTTGTGGTGCCAGATAATCAAAAATTCGCCAAGGATATTTTTATTCCTAAAGAATTCACGAAAGGTGCTGTGAATGGACATAAGGTAGTTGTTAAAATAACTAACTATGGCAGTGTTTCCACAAGCCCAGAAGGTAAGGTTGTAGAAATCCTTGGTCATGTGAATGATCCAGGGGTTGATATTATGTCCGTCATAAAGGCATATGATTTACCAGTTGAATTTCCAGAGGAGGTTATGAGATCCCTGGGTAAAGTTCCAGAAGAAATAGATCCAGAGGAATTAGCCAATCGTATGGATATACGTGAGCTTACAACAGTTACAATCGATGGCGAGGATGCCAAGGATTTAGATGATGCGATTACCATAACAAAAGAAGAAGATATATATCATCTGGGCGTTCATATTGCAGATGTAACCCATTATGTAAAAGAAGGCACGCCGTTAGACAAAGAAGCTTTAAAGCGTGGTACTAGTGTATATCTTGTTGATCGAGTGATACCAATGCTGCCACATAAATTATCCAATGGAATATGTTCGCTTAATCCTGACGTAGATCGTCTAGCTCTTAGTTGTTTTATGGACATTGATTCAAAGGGCACAGTTATTGGTCATAAAATTGCAGAGACAGTAATTAAGTCGGATCGCAGGATGACGTATACCAATGTAGCTAAGATTGTAGAAGAGCGAGATGAAGAAACCTGTAAGGAATACGAAGGATTAGTTCCTATGTTTTTGTTGATGCAGGAGCTTGCTGATATTCTTAGGGAAAGAAGACATAAAAGAGGCTCTATTAACTTTGATTTTCCAGAGAGTAAGATTATTGTAGATAAAAAAGGCAAACCTTTGGAGATTAAGCCATATGAGCGCAATAAGGCAACAAAGATAATTGAAGAGTTCATGTTAATAGCCAATGAAACAATAGCGGAAGATTATTTTTGGCAGGAGTTGCCCTTTGTCTATCGTACCCATGATAATCCGGACGACGAGAAAATAAAGAAGCTAGCAATTTTTATTAATAACTTTGGATATAGCATCAAGATAGGTCAGGAGGAAATTCACCCCAAGGAGCTGCAAAAGCTTTTAATTAAGGTGGAGGATACACCGGAAGAAGCATTAATTAGCAGATTGACACTACGATCAATGAAACAGGCGAAATACACGGTAGCTAATACAGGGCATTTTGGTCTTTCGGCAAAGTATTACTGTCATTTTACCTCACCAATCCGCCGTTATCCAGACCTTCAAATTCATCGAATTATCAAAGAAAACCTTAGTGGTAAGCTTAATGAAAAAAGAGTTCAACATTATGAGAAAATACTTTTTGAAGTATCGAATCATTCCAGTCAGACCGAACGTAGAGCTGATGAGTCAGAACGTGAGGTAGAGAAGCTTAAGAAGGTTGAATATATGATGACTCACATTGGAGAAACCTTCGAAGGGGTTATATCGGGTATCACCAGTTGGGGTATGTATGTTGAACTGCCTAATACTGTGGAAGGTATGATAAGAGTTAGTGATATGAAGGATGATTATTATATCTATGATGAAGAACATTATCAAATGATTGGTGAGCACACCAAAAAAGTATATAAATTAGGGCAGAAGGTGATGGTTGAAGTAGTAAATGCTGATAAGGTATTAAGAACCATTGATTTTGCTTTTGTGGAGGCAATGCCTCCTATTGAAAGGAGTTTTGAAGAATAAGTGGGGGAAAATATTAAGTTAGTTGCGAATAATAAAAAGGCATACTTTGATTATTTCATAGAAGATAAGTATGAAGCTGGCATCGCATTGCATGGCACAGAAGTAAAATCATTACGTATGGGTAAATGCAGCGTAAAAGAATCATTTTTACGTATTGAGCAAGGAGAAGTGTATATTTACAATATGCACATTAGTCCATACGAAAAGGGAAATATCTTTAATAAAGATCCACTCCGTGTAAGAAAGCTATTAATGCATAAGTACGAAATTAATAAAATTCTAGGACAGATTATGCAAAAAGGGTATACCTTAGTTCCCTTGCAAATTTATTTTAAGGGAAGTCTTGTTAAGATGGAGATTGGTCTGGCGAGAGGTAAGAAGCTTTATGATAAGCGTGAAGATATCGCTAAAAAGGATCAGCGGAGAGAAGCAGAAAAAGATTTTAAAGTAAAAAATCTATATTAAAGCCTTTATTAATAAAATACCATTAAACTTATGGCAAAAGACTTATTGCTAATATAATAGATAGCAATAAGTCTTTTATGATGTCTGCATATATTAAGGATGAGAGTCCTAATACCTCTATAAACTAGGATGAATTATTTAGTGATGAGTAAATTCATTTATTACTTTGACATCAGTGTTAATGAAAGCGGGACCAGTAATTAATCCCCTTAAAGCTGCAATAGCCTCTGCAACACCAAGATATCCCATAGTATATACGTTCTCAGTGAGAACAGCCTTTAAATCTCCAGAATTGATAAGCGATTCAATTAAATCATTATGATCAAAACCAATCCCTACAATTTCTTTGTTACTGTTTCTAATGGCATTACCTATGCCGATTGTGGCATCCGTGTTGGTTCCAAAAAGACCAACTAAGTCAGGATATTCTTTTATAAAATACTCGGCACCTTTTTGATAATTTCCATAATGTGAACTTGAATAAACGGTTGGCAGTAGTTCAAACTTACCATTCTTCTCTATTGTTTCACGAAACCCCTTTTCCCTATCGGTAGTGAGCGTATCATCCTCTTTTTGACCTACAATTCCAATTTTACCAGAATGGACACCTATTGCATTCAATTCATAGAGCATTGTCTCAGCTGCAGTAATACCTGCATCAAAATGATCTGTTGCTAAAGTTACAACTGCTTCTTCATAAGCAGTGGAGTATAAGTATATAATCTTCACACCATGAGCCTTTGCATCTTCTATTACATTTGCAATTTGTACTGCATCATGTGAGGCGACTAAAATTGCATCAGCGCCAGAGTCGACTATTTGATTAATCACCTTAACCAATTCCTCAGCTTTAGCGTCTTCGGGGGACTCCCATTTATATGACACACCCAGAAGATTCGCCATATCAGTAGCTCCCTTATCAATGTCCACCCATTTTTTGTTCGTTTTGTCTGTGGTAACAAGATAAACCTGATAATGCTTCATAGTTGATGATAAGGCAACATTATTTTTAAAAGTGCTTTCATACCATATAACAAACACTGCGAAGGATATCAGAATTACAAGCACATCTATTATTATTTTACGCTTATCCAACAATGATCATCTCACAATACCTAAAACGTTATATCAAAATATATTCTGTGTTTTAATTATCTATACCATTTGACATCTGTATTTCAGTATGTTATTGTAAAAATACATAAA
>JAFACO010000171.1 GCA_023425485.1 Bacillota bacterium | reverse complement strand
TCCCAATGCTGTCCCAAATCCACTGCACAATCCCGTAGTTTTAATTTCACCTCGCGATTTGTCAAATTAGGTTTAGCAGCTAAAAGTAACGCAATTGCACCGGATACGACCGGTGTTGCCATTGAGGTGCCACTTTTCACCGTATACATCATTGGAGAATCACTGCTCGTTAATCTAAGCTCTCCATTTTTACTTCTACTGGAGTACCGACTAATATTACAGGAAATTATATTTGAACCCGGAGCAACAATATCTGGTTTTTTAATACAGAAGGGTGTTGGTCCTCTTCCCGAATAATCTTTTGATCTCCCACTTCCAAAAACCTCTACCGCTACACTATCATCAGAAGATCCTACCGTAATAACTTTCCTGCTAATTCCAGGTGTTGAGATTGACATTGGACCGGGGCCATTATTTCCTGCTGCTACCACCACCACAATACCGCTATCCCATACTGCATTTACCCCCTGTACTAACAGAGAATTCTCATCTAAGTTATCTTTTGCAGAGGTTCCCACCGATATATTTACAACTCTAATATTATATTTCTTACGGTTATCCATAATCCATTGTAACCCTGCCAATACATCTGAGATATTACCGTCACCACGATGATCCAGCACCTTTACCCCAATGAAATTGCAATCTGGAGCAACCCCTTTATACTTCCCTTTTGAGGAATAACCGCTTCCCCCGATGATCCCTGCTACATGCGTGCCGTGTCCATTGTCATCATAAGGTTCCGTTCTATGATTAATAAAGTCTACAAAAGCGGTAACTCTATTCCTGCTTTCATAAAAATCCTTATGCAAAGCAATGCCTGTATCTACAATCGCTACACCAACACCCTTGCCATAGTAGCCTCTTTCATGTGCCCAACTGCTTTCAATAACTTCGCCAACCCGATTCATCTGGGCTGTTATGTGAGTATCCACTTCCATATCGAGGACTCCTTCCATCCTTTTCAACTTCTGTAATTGATCCTCATCTACCTCAATAACATAGGCATTAATCATTGGTAGTTTATATTTAATTTTACATATATTCTCGAAAAATGTTTGCCGTTTCTCAAATTCTTCGCAATGAATAATCACTTGGACTTTTTGCTTATCTACCATAGCAATGCTCCAATGTTTTTTCTATATACTATTCTGACAGCTTTACCATTATACTTTCAAGTTTTATGATTAATTTTACGATATTCTGATGGAGTATAATTTACCTTCTTCTTAAATAATTTACTGAAGTAGCTAATGTCGCTAAAACCAGTTCTTTCACAAATTTCATCGATGCAAAGCTCCGTGTCCCTAAGCATGGCGCTGGCCATCATTACCCTCAATTGTATGAGATAGCTGTTAATGGATTGCCCCGTATATTTTTTAAAGTCTGTTAATAAGGTTGTCCTATTTGTATGAAACTCTTCTGCCAGCCTTTCAATCGTTATCTTTTTGTTATAGCAGGTCTGCAAATAATAGATTACATCAATGGCAAGTCTTGAGCCACCATCATAAAGAATAAGTGAGTTTGCCATATATTCATCCTCTTCCTGCCTTGCAAGACAAAATAATATTTCTAAAATATAAGATCTGCTTCTACATGGCCATCTATTTGTATTCTGCATCTTAAGCAGCTCATAGGTTAAATGTAATTTAGCCTCAATTGTGGACGAATCTATAGTATGTAAGGATAAAATTTTCATAGAATTCTTTGCGTCATGCAGAAATTGTCTTAAAAAATGAATGTCCTGATATTCTGTAGAAGTGAACATCACCTCCGTACTATTTATGCTTTCAAAAGAGAATAGACCATTTAAAAGGTATGGTTTAAACCATAAAATACTTACCTCATTTTCACGAAGATCAAGAAACTCAATTCGGTCCAGCTCATTTAAACATATAGCACTAGCCCCTGTTAAAATAAACTCTTTGTCATTCAGTAAGAAATGACAGGGACCTTGTTTTATATAAATTATCTTATAATATTCCTTCGATTCTTCATATTTCAGTTCTAACAGACTTGTTCTTATTGAAGCTGGAAATGTATATCCAATATAGTATTGAAACCCTAGAGTTTGAAACACAGTAAAAGCACCTGCCATCCTTATAATTATTGTTATGTTAAAATTATAACGTTAGGCAGGTGCTTTGTAAATATATGTAGATTAGTTATTTGTATCTAAGTGTATAAATTACTGCTTATGACTAAGTTTATAAATGGTTATCTATATCTAAGTGTATTTGTCACATGATATACCTTTAAGGTCTCCGCTGGCAAATCCTCTTTTGAAATTTCTATTAGATTTTCCACCTCTTTTACATCACCATATAACTCACTTAATTTCGTAATATCCTCCGCTGTATAATGTGTTGGTATAATTATTTTAGGATTTACTTGTTCAATTAAATGAAACCCTTTCATATTCTCCATATTCATGTCAGAATAGCTATTGTCAAACTGCATAAAGGCGATGTCAATTTCTCCCATAGCTTCCAATTGTTCTTTCGTCATC
Organism: Bacillota bacterium; assembly: GCA_023425485.1. Classification (GTDB taxonomy): domain Bacteria; phylum Bacillota; class Clostridia; order Lachnospirales; family Lachnospiraceae; genus Mobilitalea. Next base: position 1,185 of record JAFACO010000171.1, on the reverse strand, counting down.
TCCGTCTGACCGATATCTCCCATATGCGCAATTCGTAATCCATCCACCTCAATTACCATGATGTAATTGGTTCCGGTAATTACATCCCCTTTATGGGAGGCTTTAACAGAATAAATATGAAAATCATTGGTCTGTATTTCGCCTTCCTTGTATTTTAACACCTGAGCATTGGGATTTGACTTAACAAATACCGCATCATTATGATCCGGATGATCATGTGTACTTATTATGGCTGCTGGGTTAATATCAAGGATAGCCTTTTTAGGCATTTCCGTCCCATCTACTACTATTTTTTCACCATTTACAGATGTGATGATAAAGGAGGTAGTAGGATAGGTAATTGATGAGGATACCGTCTGTATCATAACCTTTCCAGTATCATTTGTTAACACCGGTAATACGAGTGGACGAGGGGTAGGAGTTGCTGGCACCGGGCTCACCGTTATTGTTGGTTCAGGTTGAGTTACTGCAGGCGTTGTGGTAGTCAAAATGTTTTCACCACTGGTTTTCATATTCGCCGAACAGCCTTGAAATACTAACAGTAACATAATTATTAATACAATCATTTTTTTCATAAAAAACCCTCCTATTAATTGATTTCGAATGAAATCTTATCATAGAAGGGTTGTAAATCCCATGTAATATCAGCAATGAAATTTGTATTTTTATCAAAATATTACAGTAAGCTGCATTTTGAACTGCTCTTCACCATACACAGCATGAGGTACCTGATTAGGCATTACAATTGTTTCACCCTTACTTAAGAAAAACACCTCGTCACCTACTGTAAATCTACCTTTGCCCTCCAGCACTGTCACCATTGCGTCACCGTCAGAAGAATGGGAGCTGATTTCTTCTCCTTTGTCAAAAGAAAATAAAGTTACACTAACATTCTTGTTCTGAACCAGTGTCTTACTTACTACTTGCCCACTCTGATAACTAAGCTCTTCCTCTAATCTTAAGACCTTACCTACTTCAATGTTCTTCATTTTGTGTTGTTTTACATTTTCCATACCAGTCTCCTTTTTAAATTAATAATATTTAACATTCCAAAATCCTAACATTATTTCTGCGCTGTTCCATGTCAATGTATAAAAAAATAATACATATATTTCCTATATTCTTTATTATATTCTCTTTTTATTTTTTCATCGTAGCCATGGCTACACTTTTAATATGTTATGT
>JAFACO010000449.1 GCA_023425485.1 Bacillota bacterium | reverse complement strand
GGGTTATAGTGTAGCAAAGGGTATGTTTGCAAGACGAGTTTTGACTGCAGGTACTTTAGTTAATGCCAAATGTATTCGTTTTGAACCAGCAGCTATCATTACACACGAGGATATCGATCAAATACTGCTGCGTCTGGAAGAGGCAGTAATTGAAACGAAGGCAGAGTTTAATCTATAAGACTGAGAATAGATTTGCAGTTACTATTGATATACACAGTAAACACTATTGAAAGCAAAGGTTAACCACGGTGGAAGGGGCCATAGCGTGAAATAGCAGTTACTGTGTATTTTTTATAATAAACGGAGGTATTGAAATGGAGATTAAGAAAAATTATATCAATGGCGAATGGGTCATGTCGTTATCCGGAAAAGCGAGAAAAATTACAAATCCTGCAACTGGCGAAGTAATTACAAGAACAGCGGAAGGCGGAGCAGAGGACGCTAAACTGGCAATAGCAGCAGCAAAGGAAGCCTTTTACGGACCAGGGGAATGGAGAAGAATGAATGCGCAAAAGCGTTCGGATATCATTTTGCAGATAGCAGATTTAATGGATAAAAGAAGGGATGAGCTGGCAAGATTAGATACCCTGGACAATGGCAAACCACTACGAGAGGCAGAAGGAGATATTGATGATGCCATTCATTGCTTTCGTTACTATGCAGGAATGATTAAAGCACCATATGGTGGTGTATATGATGTCCAGGATGGCTTCGGGCAGATGCACACCTATACCGTGCATGAACCAATTGGAGTATGTGGTCAGATTACTCCCTGGAATTACCCACTTCTTATGGCAGTATGGAAGATAGCACCTGCCTTAAGTGCAGGAAACTGTATTGTTTTTAAGCCCAGTACTGTTACACCACTTTCCGCAATCGCTTTGTTTGAGATTATGGATGAAGTTGGCCTTCCAAAGGGCACGATAAATCTGGTAATGGGTTCCGGATCAACGGTAGGACATGAAATTGCAGCAAATCATGATGTGGATATGGTTACCTTTACCGGAAGCACCGAGGTCGGCCAAAGTATTGCAAAAGCAGCGATTGGGAACTTAAAAAAAGTTGGGTTAGAGCTTGGTGGTAAGTCACCAAATGTAATCTTTGCAGATGCAGATTTTGAAGGAGCTGTGGAGTGGGCAATGATTGGTATTTTCTTCAATCAGGGTGAAGTTTGTTCCGCAGGCTCTAGAATTATTATAGAGGAAAGCATTAAGGATAAATTTGTAGAACGTTTGACACAGAGAGCGAATGCAATGACCCTTGGAAATGGTCTTGACAATCCGGATATGGGACCATTGGTTTCAGAGTCACATATGCTCACTGTACTGGAGTACATAGAAAAGGCAAAAGCAGAGGGAGCCACCTGCGTTTGCGGTGGTTATCGTTATACAGAAGGGGATTGTGCAAAAGGGTTCTTTGTCAGACCTACCATCTTTGACAACTGCACCTCTGAGATGACAATTGTCAAGGAGGAGGTATTTGGACCAGTGGTTACGATACAAACCTTTACAACGGAAGAAGAAGCCATTCGGCTCGCCAATGATACCATTTATGGTTTGGCAGGAGCAGTCTTTACAACCGATGGTGCTAGAGCACTTCGGGTTATAAAAGAAATTAGAGCGGGCATCACTTGGATTAATTGCTATAATCCAACCTTTAACGAGGCCCCCTGGGGTGGTTATAAAATGAGCGGATATGGCAGAGAGCTTGGAATACAAGGCTTGGAAGAATATCAGGAAGTAAAGCAAATTAATATCAATCTTAATCCAGGAATTGTTGGATGGTATGAAGAGAGATAAAAGTTAGATGGAGGTAATTGTGAAACAATTTCGACTTAGGACAACAATTCAAATATATGATCGTTTCGAGGAATTCTTAAATACATTTCTCATTGGACAGGACGACTTAATTATTACAAGCGGACACATAATTGAAAAGTATTTAAAAATGCAGGAAAGCGAAGCTAAAGTTATTAATCTGCGATTGTTTGGGACTGGAGAGCCAACCGATGACGTAGTAGAGGCAATCTACAAGGAAATAAAGGGAATTGCCTATAAAAGAGTAATTGCAATTGGAGGCGGCTCCATTCTGGACGTTGCAAAGCTGTTTGTCCTAGAAAAGGTTAGTCCTGTACAGGAACTATTTGAAAGAAAATTAGAAGTTATAAAGAAGAAAGATTTGGTTTTGGTACCAACAACTTGTGGAACTGGCAGTGAGGTAACTAACATATCGATATTAGAATTGTCTGCCAAGAAAACGAAGTTAGGCTTAGCAGTTGATGAACTATATGCCGATTATGCAGTACTAATTCCTGAGCTGTTAGACACACTTTCTTTTGTTGACTTTGCAACCAGTTCCATCGATGCGTTCATTCATGCAATCGAGTCTTACTTATCCCCTAAAGCCAATGAGTTTACAGAACTATACTCAAAAATTGCTATGGAAAAAATACTAAAGGGATATCAAACAATTGCTACAGAGGGTGAGCAGGCTAGATTTCTGATTATGAAAGATTTTCTATTAGCCAGTACTTATGCAGGAATTGCGTTTGGAAACGCTGGTTGTGCAGCGGTGCATGCACTTAGTTATCCTTTGGGATCAGTTCTTCATGTTGCACATGGTGAAGCAAATTATACTATGTTTTATGCAGTATTTCAAAAATACCAATGTTTGAGACCAGAAGGAAAGATAAAGGAGTTAAATTATTTCTTATCACAGGTAATTGGCTGTAAAGAACCACTGGTATATAAAGAATTAGATAAGTTGTTTTCAATTATCCTTAGAAAAAAAACCTTGCGGGAATATGGAGTTTCCGTATCACAAATATATGAATTTTCTGATTCGGTTTTACAAAATCAAAAAAGATTGATGGCAAATAACTATACCACCTTAAACCGCATGGATGTGTTTGAAATTTATCAATCCGCATATTAGGAGCAGCCTTTTCCTTGTCTGCGACCAAAGAGAAAGAGTTATGAAACATAACATAAATCTGCAGCTTTAAGCTTGCAGAAACCTAAAAAAGGAGGATTCTTATTATGAAACGCTATTTTATGATCTTACTAGTTGTGTTACTATCAGTTCTACTAATTGGTTGCAGCGAGAAACAGTCAGTAAAAGACAATCCGGAGGCAACTCCAACCACATTCACAAAGGAAGCCGCCCCTACGGTTGCCGTTACACTAACACAAGCAGCCCCCACAACATCACCTGAACCTGAACAAATTGCAGATACGGAGGTCTATGTATTTATAGCAGCGAGTCTTAGTAATGTAATGGAGGATATCGCTATAAAATATAACGAAACACAGCCCAACGTAAAAATCACCTACAACGCAGATAGCTCTGGAACACTGCAAACGCAGATTGAAGAAGGAGCAGAATGTGATGTCTTTTTCTCGGCAGCCACCAAGCAAATGACCACCTTGCAGGAAGAGGGCTATGTAACAGCGGAATCCATTGTTAATTTACTGGAGAATAAAGTTGTGCTAATAAAGCCTACAGGCAAAGAGACCAAAGTAACTGGTTTTGAAAATATATTTGAAGCAACGAGCCTTGCACTTGCAGCAGAAAGTGTTCCGGTTGGTGATTATGCACGCCAGATCTTTCAAAACCTTGGCATTTGGGATAAGGTACAAGAGATGGAAATTAATGAAGGCAGTAATGTTACCGCTGTTTTAAGTGCAGTAAGTGAAGCAAGTAATGAGGTTGGTGTGGTATATGAAACAGACGCCAGATCAATGAAGGATCTCGTGGAAGTAATTACTGCCGCACCAGAGGGAAGTCTTAGC
>JAFACO010000072.1 GCA_023425485.1 Bacillota bacterium | reverse complement strand
ATTGGTATTCCCAATGGATAGCCTTTAATCAATCGTCTCAAACAATATAACACTATTTCTTTATAAATTAATTCGTATAAAAAAATTTATAGTTTAGAAAAAGGTACACTGTAAACCCAACATTGATTATACTCTTGTTACGTTAGTTGCCTGAGGACCCTTAGCTCCCTGAACTACTTCGAACTCAACTTCTTGGCCTTCTTCTAAAGACTTAAAGCCATCCATGTTAAGACCGCTGTAGTGTACGAATACATCGTTACCCTGCTCGTCAGAGATAAATCCAAATCCTTTTTGGTTGTTGAACCACTTAACTGTACCTTTGTTCATGAAAAATTCCTCCAAAATATATAATCTCGTTGTTGATTCCCAACAACAACTTCATGATAACACTCTTTCCTAATCATGTCAAACATTATTTGTCGACATAATAAGGAATAATGGTAAACTAGACCTTTTTAAAATAAAATATTATATATGAGACATATAATTATAATTACTGAAATTGGCAGGAGTATTATAAATTTTCTATGCTTTGTCTTATGATGAAACACCAACATTCCCAGAAACGAGCCTATTCCTCCCCCTAGGAAAGAAGTTATTATTAATGTTCGCTCTGAAATACGCCATTGCCTCTTGATTGCTCTTCTCTTATCTATTCCCATCATAGCAAATCCAACAACGCTTATGACAAGGAGATAGATTAGCAAAGCATTTTCAAAAGTTAATTCCATATCGGATTTTCTTCTCCTGAAAGATCAATACCCAGCTCCTTTAACTGCTTAGCTTCTACTAAATTAGGTGCCTCGGTCATTAAACAGGAAGCATCCTTCACCTTAGGGAAGGCAATTACGTCACGGATACTATCTTCTTTCGCCATCAACATAACCAAACGATCGAGTCCATATGCAAGTCCTGCATGCGGAGGAACACCGTACTTAAAGGCATTTAATAGGAAACCAAACCTTTCATATGCTGCTTCCTTTGTAAAGCCAAGTACCTCAAACATTTTTTCCTGAACCTCACTTTGGAAAATTCTTACCGAACCTCCACCGATTTCGGTACCATTTAAGGTAATATCATAAGCCTTCGCTCTAACTTTTGCAGGATCAGTTGTTAGCAATTCTAAATCCTCATCCATTGGCATGGTGAAAGGATGATGTTTTGCTGTAAATCTTCCTTCTTCTTTTGAGTACTCTAATAAAGGAAACTCTGTAACCCAAAGGAATTTGTAATCATCTTTACGAAGAAGTCCAAGGTTCTTAGCCAACTCAATTCTTAAAGCACCCAGGGATGCGAATACAGTATCATCTTCGTCAGCAGCAAAGAGCAATAAGTCTCCTGGCTTACCTTCCATTGCTGAAACAAGTGCAGTTAATTCTTCTTCCGTAAGGAACTTTGCGAAGGATGATTTGTAAGAACCTTCTGCATCAATTGCAAGATATGCAAGACCTTTTGCACCATAATCCTTAACGAAGTCTACCAGCGCATCAATCTTCTTTCTTGGCATTTCAGCTTGTCCTTCTGCATTAATACCACGAACTGTGCCACCCTTTGCAAGTGCACCTGTGAAAACACTGAAGCCACAGTTCTTCACAACCTCTGATACATTCTTTAATTCAAATCCAAAACGTACATCCGGTTTATCGGAGCCGAAGCGATCCATTGCTTCTGCATAGGTCATTCTTTGAATTGGCAGAGGAATATCAATTCCGATACTCTCTTTAAACATCTTATGAAGGAGGCGTTCATTAACCTCAAGCACGTCTTCTACATCAACAAAGGATAATTCCATATCAATCTGCGTAAATTCCGGCTGTCTGTCAGCACGAAGATCTTCGTCACGGAAACACTTTACAATCTGGAAATAACGATCATATCCAGCACACATCAGCAGCTGTTTAAAAATCTGTGGTGACTGTGGAAGGGCGAAGAAATTACCAGGATGTACACGGCTTGGTACAAGATAATCTCTGGCACCTTCTGGTGTGCTCTTTGTTAATACAGGTGTTTCAATTTCTAAAAATCCCTCGTCTGCCAGGAACTGTCTTGTTACAGTTGCAACCTTACTACGTAAAATCATATTTCTTTGTAAATCAGGTCTTCTAAGATCAAGATATCTATACTTTAATCTTAAGTCTTCCTTTGTTTTTGAATTCTCTTCTATTTGGAAAGGAGGTGTATCTGCTTCGGATAGAATACGAAGATCAGTTGCACGAATTTCAACATCACCTGTTGCAAGGTTTTCATTTACAGCACCGGAACGTGCCTCAACTTTTCCTACCACTGCAATAACAAATTCACTTCTAAGTTTCTCTGCTTTTGCAAAATTAACATTACCGCAATCGCTCTCCTCAAAAATGATTTGCAAAAGACCAGTACGATCTCTAAGATCCACAAAGATAATACCGCCCTTATTTCTGCTCTTTTGAACCCATCCCATTACTGTAACGGTTTCCCCAACATTTTTATTGGAAATCTCGGTACAACGGTGGCTTCTTTTATAACCCTTCATTGATTCTGCCATGTTCGTTTCCATCTCCTTTATACTTATCTAAGTTAGCATAATTTATCTAAACTTATCAATTCAATGCAATATATTTTAATTCATTTTAAAGGTTCTGTCCATAGGTTTTTTACTTGCATAAAGAAAGCGAATCAACTTATCCACAGAATAAGTTAAATTCGCTCTCTTTATAAACATTTTGTTACTACTCAGAGCTAAGCAGAAAGGAAATCCAGGCTTTTGAGCTTGGTTCTGAATAGTTATAAATAATAGTTAATGTTGCAATTATAATAACAATTACATTTATTCGCCATAAACTACATCAATACAGCTGCGATTTCTTGTAAATGGTTTCACAAAATTAGTCCCAACTCTAACATGTTCGGTATGAACAACATATGCTTGCAAAGCAGCCTCACTCTCGAATACACTGTCTAATAGAATATCCTTGTCCGAAGAAGCCTCCAAGGGATTAATAAATACCTCTAAAGATACAATACCAGGAATTAAAGACTTAAGCTGTTCTAATTCCTGCTTTATTTGTAAAGCATGGCTTTGATTTTCTTCTGCTGTAAACCCTTCTGCATAATTCCAACTAACTACATGTTTAACCATCTTAACCTCCATCTGCCGCTTTATCGGCATACAATTATTGATTTTGTACAAGTCCCAACTTAATTAATACCTCAACAAGCTTATCCGTGTCAATGGGTTTTGCAGCATATGCATCACATCCTATTTCAAAGGCATTCTGAACAAATTGTGCTTCAGCCAGCGCTGTAGTCATAATTATCTTAGAGCGCTTCTCTGCCAGGATTCCTTTCTGCTTCTCCAACTCCTTAATATGTTTTAACACTTTAACTCCATCTACCTTGGGCATCATAATGTCAAGGCAAATCAAATCATAAAGCTTATTCTCCTTCATAGAGATCAGGACCGCATCTAAGGCCTCCAATCCATCTACTACTATATCACATTCCCCATAGGTTGAGAGAAATTTAAATAAAAACTTTCTGCTTGTCATGTCGTCTTCCGCTATTAGTATTCTCATATGGTCCTCCTATCTCGTTTTAACGTTTTTTCATTTGTTTGTTTATTCCGGTTTATTTTTCTGAAGACTTATATATTTCTATTTCTTGATTAATACGTTCAATACACCGACTAACCTCCAGCCAATTGTCACGTCTTGCAGCTAGCTCAATTTTAAAGGCTGTATCTTTAATATCAATCATTTCATGCTTTATTGACAGCTGTTTAATTTGATTAGCAATGAGCTCCGCTCTTTCTATATCAATTTCGTCTTTCATTTCAGTTAACAACTTTATCTTAGACATGATTTCATCAATTGCCGGGGTATCATAGTGTGCTAAGGGTTTTTCCGTTTCAAAAGAATAGATAATTTCACCATTATTGCCGAGTAAAATATTTTGCGGCATACTTTCTTCATTATACGCGGTTAAGCGGTCTATGGTATGAAATAATTCTTCCATATGAATTGGTTTCGTAACATATGCATCCATTCCCATACTTAAGAATCTTTCCCTGTCACCTGGTAATGCATAGGCAGTCAGTGCTATAATTGGTGTTCTTTGCTTGCCTGATTCTTTTTTTCTAATATTCTTGGTTGCCTCTATTCCATTCATCACCGGCATCTGGATATCCATTAAAATTGCATCATATTTATGCTGCTCATAACTGGAAAGCACTTCTTTTCCATTGTCCGCTGTACTAACCTCATGACCTTTTTCCAGAAGCATCTTACGTATAACTTTCTGATTAACCGGGTCATCTTCTGCTAATAGAATTTGTAAGGCTCTTTCCGTTTTTACAAAGTTATGTGAAATTGTCTTATTCTGCTGTTCTGGTTTTCCTATTTTAAAGCTGACGGTAAAGTAGAACTTACTACCCTTACCAAGTTCACTCTCCATTTCAATTCTTCCACCCATCATTTCCACCAATTGCTTAGAGATAACCAGCCCTAAGCCAGTACCGGCATATTTTTTTGTATAGGTGTTTTCAATTTGTGAAAAACTATAAAATAACTTGGAAATATTCTCTTTCGATATTCCAATCCCTGTGTCCGTAACCATAAATCTTATTGTCGCTTCTTCACTGGTCATACCTAAATTCTTAACCGCAACCGTTACTTCACCTTGTTCTGTGAATTTGACAGCATTACTAATTAGGTTATTTAAGATTTGCTTTAGTCGATTGGAGTCTCCTATTAAAAATTCAGGTAAAGAAGATGGAAGTGTGTATTCCAGCTCCAACCCCTTGTCCTTAACTCTTGGTAAGTGGGTGCGAATTACTTCATCTATTAAGTTTCTAAGACTAAAGTTTTGTTTGGCTAGCGTCATTTTACCTGCTTCAATTTTAGAAAAATCCAATATGTCATTTACAATCGTAGTTAATGAATTTGCACAGGCTTTTGCTGTTACCAAATTATCTCGCTGTTCCTCATTAATATTGGTTAAAAGGGTAAGATCAATCATACCTACAATCCCATTAATTGGAGTACGAATTTCATGACTCATATTGGCAAGGAACTCACTTTTCGCCTTACTTGCAGCTTCTGCTGCTTCTTTGGCTGATATAAGTAATGTCTGATACCGCCTTAAGTCCTCCTCGGCATCCTTACGTTCTGTAATGTTATAACTGGAACCAATAAATCCTGCAAATTCACCATCATTAAAGTAAGGAACTCCAGAAATAAGTCCCCATTGATGTCCATTACCTTTTTGTCGAACTCGTACTTCTAAATTAAAAGAGCTTTTTTCCTCTATTGATGAGTTAAATGTACTCCAGAAATTCTCTACTTCGCCCGGGCTAGAAAATTCTATCCAACTATTGTTGGAATTAACATTAAAGAAAGCTTCCGTAATTACATCTAAATCCTTATTGGAGTACTTCCAGTTGAACTTTTCATCTGCGAGCCATATATTAAAGGGTAGCTGATTGTGAATGTTTGCAAGATAATCAATTGCTTCTTTTGCGTTAAGCTCTTGAATCTTATTCTTACTAATATCTACTAGAGTTACAGCAACACGTTTTACACCATCAAACACGATAGGATTTACACTTAATCGAAACCAAGCCTCAACTTCCTGTTCTTTTACCAAGTAACATACTTTTGTCTCAACATTAATGGTTGGTTCATTTTTACGATAGGCTCTATTTACAGCATTTCTAACATCACAGAATTTGCAGTTATGACCAGTTCCACAACCTCCATTACTGCCTTTACATCCCACACAATTAATGGTATCTCCAAAGCGTTTGCCTAGGAATTCTTCTTTATCTAAATTAATAAAATCCACAAACGTTTCATTCGCTCGAATAATTGCAACATCCTCATCAACAATAACCATTCCATAGGGTGCATAATCAAATAAATAGTTAAGATTACTATTTTCATTCGACTGGCTAAGTTCTTGTTGCTTCTGTATTGTTACATCATGGAACACAACAACGATTCCGGTTGGGTTATTCTCCTCAATATTTATTAAGGAACAAGTTACTGCCAAATATTTGTCCTGTAAATGGTCAAGTTTAATTATCAAATGCTCTGGTGACTCTGTACTTTGTCCTAAATTCAGCAAAAATTCAAATGGGTTTGGACTCTCTTCCTTACTGATAGTGGCATAGGACGGATATAACTCATTAAAAGCTCTGCCAATTGTGTTATCAGCCTGGGTCTGCAAAATATTTTCTGCCGCTGAATTCATATACTGAATAATACCTGCCATATCCAAGACAATAATTCCATCCCCTATACTTGCCAATATGGAAGATGGCACCATCTTCCATTCCTTTAACATATTACTCATTCGTATCTTAACCTTTCTTAATTAACTTTAAAAACTATTACTACGAATTGTTTACTCGCAGGCTAAGGAATACATCTTGTGTGCAATTCCGTCCAAAGTAACTTGTTTTTCCACACCGCCTATGTTATATGCAACCTTGGGCATTCCATAGACAACACTGGATTTTTCATCTTGTCCTAGGGTTCTTGCACCATTTCTTCTCATGGCTAAAAGTCCTTTCGCACCATCATAACCCATTCCTGTTAAGATTACACCGATGGCATTTTTTCCTGCCTCTTTCGCCACAGATTCAAATAATACATCTACGGATGGGCAATGACCATTCACCTTCTCGCCATAAAAGCATTCCACCTTATATCTTTCACCAATCTTTTTGATAACCATATGCTGATCACCCGGTGCTATAAGGACTTTACCCTTTTCTAAATAATCACCTGTTTTTGCTTCCTTTACCTCAAGGTTTGTGGTTGTATTTAATCTTTCAGCAAACATTCGAGAAAAATTTGGCGGGATATGTTGTACTATAACGATTCCCGGTATATCCTTTGGCAACTGCTTTAAGATACTATAAATAGCTTCCGTACCTCCTGTGGAGGCTCCTAAAGCAATTATCTTATCCGGATTCGCTCCTTTACTTGCATCAATTTGATTAACTACACTATTTATTTTACCCTGAATTTTTGCATTTGCAGCAATTTTAACCTTGCCTATTAAATCATATATAAAGCTTTCCACACTGGTTTTTGAAGACATATTGGGTTTACCCACAAAGTCGATAGCTCCTGCATTCATGGCATCAAATACCGCTGATGACAATGCACTAACAACGATGATTGGGAGAGGATATTGTGGCATTAACCTTTGAACAAATTCCAACCCGTTCATCTTAGGCATCTCTACATCACAGGTTACAACATCGGGTTCATATTTAAGAATTTGATCCCTGGCTTCGAATGGATCACCTGCTGTTGCAACCACTTCGATGAAAGGATCCGAGCTCAACCCCCTTAGTAGAACTTCTCGAAATAGTATACTATCATCAACAATGAGTACTTTAATTCTCTTTTGCATCCATTACTTCACCTCACTTAAATTTTTCGGTACACTGCAGGCATTATATACTTTAAATCTGTCTCATCACGACCCAGAGATTCCGAATGTCCGATAAATAAATACCCTCCATTCTCCAAAGAATCACTGAATTTACGTACCAAATCACGTTTTGTTCTATCATCAAAATAAATCATTACATTACGGCAAAAGATTACATGAAATTTCTTTTTAAACGGGAAAACAGGTTCCATTAAATTAAACTTTCTAAAAATAACCTCGTCTTTAATCTTTGCAGTAAATTCTGATTCTAATTCATTTTTCCGTTTTATGTAGTTCAACTTCCATTTTGAAGGAAGTGTCTCAATATCTTTATTACTATAAACACCATTTGTAGCCTCCTCCAGTACCTTACTGGATATATCGGTGGCTAAAATCTTAGTATCCCAGTATAATTTCTCTTTTCCAAAAAACTCATCAATTAGCATCGCCAGCGTATAGGGTTCCTCTCCTGAGGAACATCCGGCACACCAAATTCTTAAATCATGATTTGCAATCTTATTCGATAATAGTGGAAGTACGGTTGTACTAAAGTAGTTAAAATGATCGGCTTCCCTCATAAAAAATGTATGATTGGTGGTTATTTTATTCAATAATACCGTTACTGCTGTTTGTGTTTTATCTGAAACAATGTAATCATAATATTCGGTAAAACTTTTGAAACCATTCTGTATTAATACATTCTGGAGCCTGCCCATCACCAAGGACTCTTTTTCCGCTTTCAAATGAATACCATAATTGCTTTTAATAAAAGCAGCCAATTGCTCAAATTCCTTTTTTGTTATTGTAATCATTGGCAGCCCCTCCCTTGTAAGTAATATCCATCTATCTATATCATACAATTGATACTAATTCCAATGCAATACCAATTTGGTAAAAATTGAAGAATTTTATCAATTGTACGATATCGATATAAAAAGTTAATTTAGATTAATTATTTAGTATTTTCCAAATTCTTTATCACTTAAGATAATCTTGGGTTTTGATGTGGATTCCTTATACGTACTTGAATCTAAATTCCCTGTGTCTTTCTTATGAGCGTTCATATTCTCCAGCATCGCTAATACCTCTGGGCTTATATTCTCATAATTACCATAACTTTTAGTAGTTGATTTCAACTTAAATCTGCTAACGGTATCTTTAAGTAAGGCAGCCTGGCTAGAAAGTTCCTCACTTGCGGATGCACTTTCTTCTGAGGTAGCGGAATTGGTTTGAACAACATTGGATACCTGCATAATACCTTGATTAATCTGTGAGATACCCATTGCTTGTTCATTGGAAGCCACTGCGATGTTGCTAACCAAATCAGCTACCTTCTCAATACCCACCACAATCTTATCAAGAGCATTGGCTGTATCTTGGGCAATTTTTGTTCCATCTTCTGCCTTCTTGATAGAACCAGCAATCATATCCGTAGTTTCTTTTGCTGCATTTGCAGAACGTGCTGCAAGATTTCTAACTTCTTCCGCAACAACTGCAAAGCCTTTGCCATGTTGACCTGCTCGTGCAGCTTCCACTGCCGCATTCAATGCTAATATATTGGTCTGGAATGCAATATCATCAATTACCTTAATAACTTTTGAAATATTTGCTGAAGATTCATTAATTTCTTTCATTGCCTTCAACATTTCTTTCATCTGACTATTTCCATCCACAGCGTTTACTTTTGCATTTTCTGAAAGTTCATTGGCTTGATTTGCATTCTGTGCATTAATCTCTGTTTGAGATGCAATCTCTTGTAAAGATGCTGTTAACTCTTCCACGGAACTTGCTTGTTCTGATGCACCCTGTGATAGAGCTAAACTGGAATCCGATACCTGTCTAGCGCCAACAGCCACCTGTTCAGACGCTGTTGCAATATTTGATAATACTTCGTTATTATTTTGTACCATTTGGGCTAATTTCTTACCAAGTAAATCATTTTCTGAACGTACTTCCACTTCTACTGTTAAATCTCCATCTGCAATTCGCTCAGTTGTACGCGCCTGGTCTCTGATATTATCAATCATTGTATTAAAGGATTTTGCCAAACTTCCGATTTCATCCTTACTATTGATATCCAGATTAGCATTTACATCACCTAAGGCAAGCTTGTCAGCGGCAAATACCATCTTTTTAATTGGCTTACTGATTAAGCTGGAAATAGCAAAACCAAGCGCTAATGCAATTGCTATTGCAATTACTAAAATAACCGTCATTACAATTACCAGTGTATCATAGCTATCTTTTATTGAATCCAACTTCGCTTTGGAGGAGCTCATATTGTAATTGATTAACTCTTGAAAATCTGCAGCTGCCTGTTCTCTGGATTTCGTTACATTGGACAACGTTGCAACGGCTTCCTCTGTGTTACCATTAATGATTAAATCCAGATTTTTTGTTCTCTCATCACGGTAGATATTAAGACTTGCTATAGCCTTATCAAACATTTTTCTGTCTTCACCATCTGCTGTTATAGTTTTTTCAAACTTATCCAGCAAAGCATTATCACTTTCTACTCTTTGCTGGATTTGATCCAAGCGATCCTGCTGCTTGCTTAAATCTGGGTCATAAAGTAAATAAATATGTAGAGCACGTATCTGCTCCAACTGCACTTGAACCGTACTTAAATCCTGAGCAGGTATAAAGTATTCTTCGTACATAGACTTTGTATTTTCATACATGTGGCTCATATTAAACACACCTACAGCTCCTACAGCTCCTGTAAATATTGCCATTGCAATAAAGCAAGACAGTAATTTTGTTTTAATCTTCAAGTTATTAAACTTCATCCTCAATTCCTCCTGTGATCATTTTATCTGACTGGGTATAACAAAATATTTCTTGGTAGATGCTTTTGAATTTTTTACTTTTTCTTTTGTATATGAGGTTCACTGTTTACTGTACCTCACTTAATGCCTCCAACTCATTTTCTGTCAGGAGTTTTTCACAGTCCAGAAGAAGCTTAACATCACTGCCATTCTTTCCTATTTTCTTTATATACTTATTGTTCACTGCTTTGTTAACCTGTGGGGGATCTACAATATCTTGTTCTAAGATAGTTGTAACCTCTGAAACGCTATCAACAATTAATCCAATGGAGATATCTTTTATATCAACCACAATAATACAGGTTCTATCACTATACTCTTTTTTCTCTTTCTTAAATCTCATTCTGACATCCATTACAGGGATAATCTTTCCTCGTAGATTGATAATCCCCCGCACATATTCTGGTAACTCAGGTATTTCTGTAATTGCTTGAATCCCTATGATTTCAGTTACAAAGCTTATATCTATACCATAGCATTCATTACCAATTAAGAAGGTCAGATACCGATCCTTCTGGGTATCTTCTTCTAACTCCACCGTCCTACTTAAGATATCCTCCATTCTACTTCCTCCTTTTTGTACCTCAAACTGTATCAATATTATCTTTTTGTTTTAAAATTCCTACTTTTCTATCTTCCAACCATTTGTGCTACATCTAAAATCAAACTAATACTTCCATCTCCCAACAGTGTACAACCTGCCAGTTCCTTCACTTTCTTAAAATTTCTTATATAGTTTGGAAGTGCCTTGACCACTACTTGCTGTTGACCAATTAATTCATCCGCAAAAATACAAACCGTTTTACCATCCTGCTCAAGCATTATGATAATTCCTTCATCAAAGTTGGTAACAGTAGTTTCCACTTTAAACATCTCATGCAGTCTCTTTATTAAATAACACTGCCCCCTTACCATAATCATTTCATTACCATCAGGGTCGTTCAAAATATCTTTTGGTTTCGGTCTGAAAGATTCTTTTATGGCGATGGTAGGTATTGTATACCTTGCCTTCCCTACTTTTATATTCATACCATCAATGATTGCCAAGGTTAATGGAATTTTTAGAAGAAACACACTTCCCTTGTCTGGAACACTTTCTACTGAAAGAGTTCCTCCAACGGATTCGATGTTTTTACTTACAACATCCATACCAACTCCACGCCCGGAGAACTCAGTAACATTCTCATTGGTAGAAAAACCTGGAAGTAGGATTAGGTTAAAGATTTCTTTATCCGTCATATCCTCTTCATTTTTATATAACAGATGATTTTCTCTGGCTTTCTTTAGTATCCTTTCTTTGTCCAAACCTTTACCATCATCACGTATTAAAATGTGAACATCGCTTCCTGCATTCTTGGCCTCGAGTACTACCGTACCATTTTTTGATTTCCCTTTGTTCTGCCTATCCTGCGGCAATTCTATTCCATGGTCTATTGCGTTTCGAACCAGGTGCATTAATGGATCTGAAATGTGCTCAATGATGTTCTTATCAACCTCTGTCTCTTCACCAATAATTTCAAGCTGCACTTCCTTACCGAGCTTTTTATTCATATCTCGTACAATTCGATGCATTTTATTAAAGGTTGCTGATAATGGAACCATTCGAATTGACATAACCATATCTTGAATATCCGAAGTTATTTTACTTAATTGCCTGGATGCTTTTTTAAAGTTATCTAAAGATAATCCATCTAAATCAGGGTTTTGAACCACCATAGCTTCTGCAATTACCATTTCTCCTACAAGATCCATCAGCTTGTCCAATTTAGAAACACTAACACTTATTATGCTTTGGGCCACATTTGAATTAGCTACTTCTTTCTCTGTCTTCTCCTTCACTTCAGAAGAATTAACTCTGCTCTTTTCTTCCTTCCAGGCTTCCTGTGAAACCGTTTCTTTTACAGATTCTATAATTGGGATTAAGCTCTCTGCTTCCTCACTGACCTGGGTTAGTTCTAAATCTTTTAAGAATATGGTTTGATTCAAATGCTCATAAAGCTTTTGATAATCATATTCTGTCTTTATATAAATTTGAAAACCATTTTCTCGTATAACAAAAATACTCTCATCACTATCTATAATATCGGAAGGAAAATAACTTAGTTCAGTAGCAATTCCTGTGAGGTTGTGAATGACTGTATAGGCTCGTATATTCTCCATCTCACAGCCTTCTTCAAATCGTAGGATTGCTTTAAAGGTACTTTGCTCTGTGCTCTGCTTTTGCCTTAGTTGACCTATGTAGTACTGATGTTTTTCTTCCTTTCCATCCGGCTCTGCAGTGGGTGTTTTTACTACTTCATTCTTCATCCCAAGCAAATACTCTTTCATTGACTCCACTAAATCTTCTGATGTACCGTCAGCTGGATTACCACTTTTAATCTTTTCAACTTCAACTTTAATAAAGTCGACACCTTCCAGTACCAAATCTGATAGCACTGAATAATCCAGTGTTGCTGGTTTTTCCTTTCGCAAAGAAAAGAATATATCTTCTATGGAGTGAGCAACTTTTGCAATATTGTCAAACAGCATCATGGCAGCTGAACCCTTAATTGTATGCATTATTCGAAAGATCTCATTAATTGCTGCTTCTCCAAAGTCATTTTCTTTCTCATTATTTAAGATTGACTGTTCCAATTGTTCCAAAAGCTGTTCCGTTTCAAACAAAAACATATCCAGTAATGGTTCATTTGTAAACTGTTCTGACATTGATACACCTCCCGTTAAACTTACTTATATCACTTGTGTAAAACAATTTAATAATCTATAACTTCCACTTACATCTTATTAAGTTCTACAACTCAATTCCTTATTGAGAAAACCTTCCTCAATCAGTTCAAATACCTCCTGTGTTTTATCTCTTAAGGAATAGGTACATTGATTAAGTCTCCAATTAAAACATAATTCTCGAAAAAATCCTGATAACATGACTGCTAATACTTGTGGCTTAGTGGTACTTTTTAGTTCTCCATCTTTTACAGCGGCTTCAATCAATTGGGTAAGTATTGCTGTTCTTTCCTGCTGTATTACTAATATCTTCTCTGACAGATCCGCTTCATACCTTAAAACATCAAAAATCTGTAGAATAGAAGTTATTGCTGGATAATTTTCATAATACTCTGCATAAGAATTAATAATGAACTTTAAAGCATCTAAAGGCTTAAGTTCTCTCATCTTAGCCGTCTGAAGAAGGTCAGCATCATATTGCGTGAAATAATCCAATACACCAATTAAAAGCTCGTTCTTACTCGCATAATGCCTAAAAATTGTTGCCTCCGACACCCCTTCTCTCTTTGCAATTTCCCTGGTCGTAAGCTTCTGAATTCCAATTTCATCAATAAGTTCAATCGTGGTTAATATTAACCGTTCTTTCCTATGTAATAAACTATATCCCATTTTATCCACCTACCGTAGTAATCACTTACATCTGTCTTAATTATATGAATGACGTCGCATTTTGTCAACACAATTCTATCTTGTCGGAACACATTTTTTGTAACAGTTTAGCCATGCAAGTTTATGATATAATATGAAGAAGAAAGCTTGCTTTCGGATGCATATTGTATCATAAACTTGTAAGGCGCTCTGCCTAAGCGAGATGCAGCGCAGCGAAATCTAGCTTATGGCTAAACTGTTTATGTATCTATTTCTTTTAGCCATGCAAAAAGCCCAGAGAATCAAACTACAATGATTCTCTGGGCTTTATTCTTACTTATTTTTAGTCTTACTATTTCTTAATTCTTGTTAGATAAAATATTCCGCTATTTTATCTAAGGAAACCTCTGTTTGCTCACCGGTTTCCATGTTTTTAATATTAGCCTTATTATTCGCCAATTCATCTGCACCTATTATTACCGTATTCTTAGCTCCAATTTTATTCGCGTATTTCATTTGAGCTTTTACACTACGATCCATATAGTCTGTTTCAACTATGACTCCAATATGGCGAAGTTCTCTAACAATCTGGAAGGCAGCAGCTTTTGCATCCTTGCCTAAGATGCCCACATACAAAGCAACCGCTGGCTCTTTTTCAAGTTCCACTCCTTCAGCTGCCAACTCGTTAATCATACGTTCAATACCAAAACCAAAGCCTACCGCTGGAATATCCTGCTTTTCATCTATTTCATGAATTAGATTATCATATCTTCCACCACCACAAATGGTAAAGCCATCTTCATTCACAAATTCAAATACTGTCTTAGTATAATAATCTAAGCCTCTAACAATCCCTGTGTCTACTTCATAAGGAATGTTCATTTGCTCTAATAATCCTTTTAACTCTTCAAAATGCTGACTGCATTCCTCATCCAAGTATTCAATTGTTCTAGGTGCATCTTTCATAATCACTTTACAGGTAGGAACTTTACAGTCAAGAACCCGAAGTGGATTCTTAAGCATTCTTTCCTTGCAAGTGGAGCAGAGCTGATCCTCATGTTTGCTAAGGTATGCTAAGAGTGCTTCATTATAAGTCTTTCTACATTCATTGCAGCCAATGCTGTTGATGTGAAGCTTTGCTCCCTTAATGCCCAATTCCTGCATAAACTCATTTAATAAGGTGATTAATTCAAGTTCAGCCATAGGACTTGCAGAGCCAAAGAATTCAATACCAAATTGATGATGTTGACGAAGACGACCATTTTGAGGATTTTCATAACGAAAGGCTTGTGTAAAATAAAATAATTTTGTTGGCTGACTTTCTGCATATAAACTATTTTCCAAATAAGCACGAACTGCTCCAGCAGTACCTTCTGGTTTTAAAGAAATGCTACGATTTCCTTTATCATCAAAGGTATACATTTCCTTTTGAACTACATCCGTGGTTTCTCCAACACCTCTTTGAAAAAGAATTGTATGTTCAAAAGCAGGTGTAATAATTTCCTTTATGTTATATGCCTTACAAATCTTCCTGGCAGCAGCTTCGATTACGGTACGCTTATGCATT